>NZ_JAWHNU010000032.1:0-17412 GCF_032582135.1 Pseudomonas syringae group sp. J309-1
TGCAACCGGGTAGCAGTGTTCAAAAGCAGGTTGAATGTAGGGGCGAGTCCATACATAGGACCGGCTTTAGCCGGGAGAGCGGTATGTCGCTAAAGAAAATTTAGCGAACATTCGGACTTCCTCCCGGCTAAAGCGGAACGCCGCCCGGCCGGTCCTACAGAATAGCGCGGTCTATGTGGGAGCGTGGCTTGCCCGCGATGCATGAGACGCAGCCTGGAAACATACCGCCTTATCGTTTATCGCGAGCAGGTCGCAATGCCGCCCACTCCCACAGATTTGCCAATGGCTCAAAGCCTACTGCGCCGCTATAAAACTCACCCGCACCTTCAACCCACCTGCAGCGCCGTCATGAAGACTGATCTGCGCCAGATGCGCGCGGCATATCTCGCCGACAATCGCCAATCCAAGACCTGACCCCTTGCCCTGCTGACGGCTGCGGTAGAAGCGCTCGAAGACGCGACTGCGTTCAGCCTCGGGAATGCCCGGACCATCATCCTCGACCTCTAGTACGCCCGGCGCACTGACCCGCAGGATCACGTTACCGCCTGAAGGTGTGTGCGCCAGCGCGTTATCGATAAGGTTGCTCAGCAACTCGTTAAGCAGTGTCGGCTCACCCCGCA
Organism: Pseudomonas syringae group sp. J309-1; assembly: GCF_032582135.1. NCBI lineage: Bacteria > Pseudomonadati > Pseudomonadota > Gammaproteobacteria > Pseudomonadales > Pseudomonadaceae > Pseudomonas > Pseudomonas syringae group sp. J309-1. The sequence goes on from NZ_JAWHNU010000032.1 coordinate 621, forward strand.
GCCAGACCGGCTCATCCGCTTCAAGGGCAAGGGAAACGCCGTGAGCGTGGGCTAGCGGCGCCATCGCCATGCCCAGTTCGCGAGCCAACTGACTCAGATCCAGTGTCTGCGCCCCACCCTCCGCAATCGCGCGCGCACCATTCTCAATGCGTGCCAGCGACAACAACTGATTGGCCAGATGAGTCAGGCGATCAGTGCCCTGTGCCGCCGCCTCAAGCGTCGTGCGCCAATGTGCGGGTTCTGGATCACGCAGCCCCAGCTCGACCCGTGCTTTAAGCGCTGCCAAAGGGGTACGCAACTCATGGGCGGCATCAGCGATAAATTGTGCCTGTCGCTCGAATTGCTGACGCAGACGCTCGGTAAAGTGGTTGAGCGCGTTAACCAGTGGATGCAGCTCGTGCTGAACCTCAACCAAAGGCAAGGCACGCAAATCATCGGGCTGACGTGATTCGACTTCAGTACGCAAGCGCTCCAGAGGCCGCAACGCGGCACTGACCGTGAACCACACGAGCAGTAACGCACCGGCACCCAGCATGCCCAGACGCAACAGCGTGTCGGCCATCAAACTGCGCGCCATGCTGACCCGGGCTTCTTCGGTCTCGGCAACACGAATCTCGGCCATGCCGTTCATGTTTGGCTCGCTGACCGGCTTGAGCAGACTGACCACTCGCACCGATTGTCCTTGATAGCGAGCGGTATAGAAGCTCGCCAGCGCCGGGTAATCATCGGTGCGCAACGTACCGGGAGGCGGAGGCGGCAGATTTTCATAGCCGGAAATCAGCTTACGGTTGATGTCATTGACCTGGTAATAGATGCGACCCGCGCTGTCGTAAGCGAAGGTGTCCAGAGCGATATAAGGCACATCGGCGCTCAGGGTTCCATCACGCTGGGAAACACCCGCAGCAATCGTTCGCGCCGATGCCAGCAAGGTTCGGTCGTAAGCGATGTCAGCTGCTTCCCGGCCATTCCAGTAAGCGCTGAGCCCGCTGGCCAGCATCAGGACGGTGAGCAATACGCCCAGATTCCACAGCAACCGCCAGCGCAGGCTGTTATGGCTGCTCATCGCGGCTTTCCAGCAAATAGCCAAGGCCGCGGAAGGTCACGATCGCCACCGGATGGCCGTCGAGTTTTTTACGCAGTCGATGCACATAGATTTCGATAGCATCGGCGCTGGCTTCCTCATCCAGGCCAAACACCTGAGAGGCCACCTGCTCCTTGCTCATCACCCTGCCAGGCCGGGCAATAAGCGCTTCAAGCACTGCCTGCTCCCGAGACGTCAGCGTCAGCAATTCATCGCCCAAGGTGAATCGGCGAGTATCCAGATCGTAAGCCAGCACGCCACAGCGCTGCTGCCGTTCGCCACCCAGCACGCTGCGGCGCAGCAAGGCTTTGACCCGGGCTTCCAGCTCGGAAAGCTCAAACGGTTTAGCCAGATAATCGTCAGCCCCAAGATTGAGGCCATGAACGCGATCCTTCACGTCACTGCGCGCAGTCAGCATCAGGACGGGCAGGTTCTTGCCCCGCCCGCGCAGCCGCGCCAGTACTTCAAAGCCATCCATGCGCGGCAGGCCGACATCGAGAATCACCGCAGCATATTCTTCGCTGCTCAACGCCAGATCAGCCGCCACACCATCGTGCAATACATCGACGGTCAGCCCGGCCCCTTTAAGGGCCTGGGCAACGCTTTCGGCTAATTGCAGATGATCTTCGACGAGAAGAACACGCATCGACTTCTCCTGAGTGCGTGGCTTTTGTGGAGCCCGGAGTTTACAGGCGCGTTACATGCTGTGAAGTATTGAAACAGCTCTAAACGCAATTTATATGGTCATTGAAAGGTAGCTGAAAGGTTTATGAAAGTTTCGGTGTTTAGCATCGGGATGTTTAGCGACAAACCGCGCCGTTTCAGCGGCCGTAAAGAAAAGCACCATGATGTGCTTTCACAATAAGAACAAGAATGGAGTCGACCATGACACAGCCAATGTCCAGGGCTATCTCGCACGCCTGCAATTCCTATCCTGACGCTTTCGCCTTGACCGGCCGCTGCACGCATTTCATTGCGGGCGCATTCTCGTTGCCTTTCGATATTCATTCACTGCGATGAAGCCGCTTACTGGCGTGCCCCCTTGTGGCCGCCTGTAAAACCGGATCGAACACCCGTTCCACCCCCAAAAACAAAAATCTGGAGACTGACCATGACTTTATCCTTGCGTCGCTTCGCACTGGCTGCTGGCTGCATGATGCTCGCCACGCAACTGTTCGCGGCCGACGAACCCAAGCGCCCTGAATGTATCGCCCCGGCCTCGCCCGGTGGCGGCTTCGACCTGACCTGCAAACTGGTCCAGAGCGCACTGATCAACGAGAAAATCCTTACCAAACCGATGCGTGTGACCTACATGCCCGGTGGTGTCGGTGCTGTGGCTTATAACGCGGTTGTAGCACAGCGTCCTGCTGATGCGGGCACGTTGGTGGCGTGGTCAAGCGGTTCGCTGTTGAATCTGGCGCAAGGCAAGTTCGGCCGATTTGACGAGGGCGCTGTGCGCTGGCTGGCCGCAGTGGGAACCAGCTACGGCGCCATCGCAGTGAAGAGCGATTCGCCTTACAAAACCCTCGACGATCTGGTCAAGGCGCTCAAGGCTGACCCAAGCAAAGTCGTGATCGGCTCCGGCGGCACCGTCGGTAGCCAGGACTGGATGCAAACCGCACTGATCGCCAAGGCTGCCGGGATCAACCCGCGCGACTTGCGTTATGTCGCCCTCGAAGGCGGCGGTGAAATCGCTACTGCACTGCTCGGCGGCCACATCCAGGTGGGCAGTACTGACATTTCCGACTCCATGCCGCACATCCTCAGTGGCGACATGCGCCTGCTGGCCGTGTTCTCCGAGAAGCGCCTGGATGAGCCGGAAATGAAGAACATTCCGACCGCCAAAGAGCAAGGCTACGACATCGTCTGGCCCGTGGTTCGCGGCTTCTATCTGGGGCCAAAAGTCACCGACGCAGAGTACGACTGGTGGAAAGCCGCGTTCGACAAACTGCTGGCTTCGGAAGAGTTCGCCAAGCTGCGTGACCAGCGTGAACTGTTCCCCTTCGCCATGACCGGTGCCGAGCTGGACACCTACGTGAAGAAGCAGGTTGCTGACTACAAGACCCTGGCCAAGGAATTCGGCCTGATTCAGTGATCGATTGACTGACTAGTGGTTGCAGCTGCCTGCGCGGCAGCGCAACCCGGGAGCTTTCACCATGGTGATCCAACGTATTTTTGCCGCTGTACTGCTGCTGGTTTGCGCCGGTCTGGCAGTCATGGCTTGGCCCTATCAGGCGCCGTTCTCCTACGAGCCGGTTGGTCCCCGGGCTTTTCCCCTGCTGATGCTGGGGTTGATGAGCCTGGCCTTGCTTTACATGCTGTTCCGCCCGGCCGCCATTGTGCACACCGAAGAAGAGCCCGCGCTGGATCGCGACACCATCGTCAAGATCGTCGCATGCGTGGCCTTGCTGCTGATTTTTGCCGGCACCTTCGAACCACTGGGCTTCATCCTCAGCAGCATTCTGATCGGCATCCCCATGGCACGCCTGTATGGCGGCCGCTGGGTACCCAGCGTGATCGTGGTGATTCTGATGAGCGTCGGTCTTTACCTGCTTTTCGATAAAGCCATGGACGTACCGTTGCCCCTGGGCCTGCTCGACGTTCTGGAGAACTAATAAATGGATACTTTCAGCTATCTGGGCCAGGGCTTCGGCGTTGCACTGACTCCTTACAACCTCATTACCGCACTGTCCGGAACCCTGATCGGCACGGTGGTCGGGCTGCTCCCGGGCCTGGGCCCGATCAACGGTGTTGCGTTGTTGATCCCGATTGCCTTTGCCCTGGGCCTGCCGCCGGAATCGGCGCTGATCCTGTTGGCAGCAGTGTATCTAGGCTGTGAATACGGCGGCCGAATCAGCTCGATCCTGCTGAACATTCCAGGCGAAGCATCGACCGTCATGACTACCCTCGACGGCTACCCAATGGCCCGTCAAGGCCTGGCAGGCGTCGCCCTGTCATTGTCGGCATGGAGCTCATTCATTGGTGCCTTTATCGCCACCTGCGGCATGGTGCTGTTCGCCCCGCTACTGGCGAAATGGGCGATAGCCTTTGGACCTGCGGAATACTTCGTGCTGATGGTGTTTGCCATTGTCTGCCTTGGAGGCATGGCGGGTGACCGGCCCGTCAAAACCTTTATTGCAGCCTTGATCGGTCTGTTCCTGTCGGCCGTCGGGATCGATGCCAACAGCGGCGTATACCGCTTCACCGGTGACAACATCCACCTGACTGACGGTATCCAGTTTGTGGTGTTGGTACTGGGTCTGTTTTCCATCAGCGAAATTCTCTTGCTGCTGGAAAAAACCCACCGTGGTCAGGAAGCGGTAAAAGCCACCGGCCGCATGATGTTCAACCTCAAGGAAGCGGGCTCGGTGTTCGTGGTGAACATTCGCTGCGGCTTGCTGGGTTTCATCATGGGCGTACTGCCGGGTGCCGGTGCAACACTGGCCAGCGCAGTGGCGTACATGACCGAGAAGCGTATTGCTGGTGCCAGTGGCAAGTTCGGCCAAGGCGACATGCGCGGTCTGGCCGCCCCTGAAACGGCTATTGGTGCTTCAGCGTGCGGCGCTCTGGTGCCCATGCTGACACTGGGGGTTCCAGGTTCGGGCACCACAGCGGTGATGATCGGCGCATTGTCGCTGTACAACATCACACCGGGGCCCATGCTGTTCCAACAGCAACCGGACATCGTCTGGGGCCTTATCGCTTCGTTGTTCATCGCCAACATCATGCTGGTGATCCTCAACATTCCGATGATCCGCATCTTCACGCGCATCCTCAATGTGCCGAACTGGGCACTGGTGCCTGTGATTGCAATCATCACCGGGATCGGCGTCTATGCTGTGCATGCCACCACCTTCGACCTGTTCCTGATGGTCGGCATCGGCATCTTCGGTTACATCCTGCGCAAGCTGGATTTCCCGCTGTCGCCAATCCTGCTGGGCTTCATCCTGGGCGGTTTGATGGAGCAGAACCTGCGTCGCGCACTGTCGATTTCCAACGGTGCAATGGAGATTCTGTGGTCCAGCCCGATCACCATGGGCGTCTGGGCGCTGACCATCGTCATGCTGCTGTTCCCGGTTATCCGTATCTGGCGCAAGCGCAATGCCCAACGCAGTGCAGCGACCAGTGTCTGATAGACCTTTCAAAAGCTGGTGGGCAACACCGCTGGTCGGCCTGGCTGGCGGTTACCTCGCCAGCCAGGTCGGCTGGCCTCTTCCCTGGATGGTCGGCTCGCTGTTGGCGATCATCCTCGTTCGGTGCCTGACACCCTGGCAACTGGCCGAAATACCCGGCGGCCGCAAATGCGGCCAATGGATTGTCGGCATTGGTATTGGCTTGCACTTCACCCCGGTGGTGATCGAGCAAGTCCTGGCGCACTTCGGGCTTATTTTTTTCGCGGCACTGATCACCAGTATTTCCAGTGTGGTGGGTGTGTGGCTCATGCTTCGTACCGGAGAAGACCGCGCAACGGCGTTCTTTTCCAGCATGCCCGGTGGCTCGGGGGAAATGGTCAACCTCGGTTCACGCAATGGCGCCATCCTCAGTAGCGTCGCCGCCGGGCAAAGCCTGCGGGTACTGACGGTGGTACTTTGCGTTCCGGCAATCTTCAAATACCTGATGGGTGAAGGCACGCCGATTGTTCACGCTGGAAGCGTCAACTGGCTGTGGCTGGCGGTATTGTTCCCGCTGGGTGCGGCGGTGGCCTGGCTCTGGCAACGGTTGAAGCAGCCCAATCCCTGGTTGTTCGGGCCTTTACTGGTCAGTGCGGCCATCAGCGTCAGCTTCGATCTGCATATTGGCCTGCCGGACGGCAGCAGCCAGACCGGTCAGTGGTTGATCGGCAGCGGGCTAGGTTGCCACTTCAATCGCCAGTTCTTTCGCCGCGCACCGTCATTTATAGCCCGGACACTGCTCGGCACTGCCCTGACCATGTTTATCGCAGCCCTCGCCGCTTTCGCCCTGAGCACCGCGACTCATCTCGACTTGCGCTCGTTGACCCTGGGAATGATGCCTGGCGGCATTGCGGAAATGAGCCTGACAGCCGAAGTCCTGCAGCTATCAGTACCCTTGGTGACTGCGATGCAGGTAATGAGATTGTTGTTTGTACTGTTTTTGGCCGAGCCGATTTTTCGGTATTGGAATCGACGGGCTGGAGATTAGCGTTTTATGCAGGAGCTGCCGAAGGCTGCGAAACGATTTCCATGTCACACCGCCTTCGCAGCCTTCGGCAGCTCCTGCAAAAGATGTGATCTCATCAATCCTGCGGCAATCGCCACTCAATCGGCGCCATACCGTTCTGCTCAAGATACTTGTTCGCCCTGCTGAAATGCCCACACCCCAGAAAGCCTTTATAGGCCGAAAGCGGCGAAGGATGCACCGACGTCAGCACAAGGTGTTTGGTGGCATCGACCAGTTTCTGTTTGCTCTGCGCATGGGCGCCCCACAACATGAACACCAGATGCGGCTGCTGGGCGCTGACCGTCTCGATGACCTTATCGGTGAAATGCTGCCAGCCTTTGCCGGCGTGGGACGCAGCATTGGCGCGCTCTACGGTCAGCGTGGTATTGAGCATCAAGACCCCTTGATCGGCCCAGGATTGCAAGTGGCCGTGGCGAGGGATATCAATGTTCAGGTCACGCTTCAACTCTTTATAGATGTTGACCAGCGAAGGTGGCGCAGGCACGCCCGGCTGGACCGAAAAGCACAAGCCGTGAGCCTGACCCGGACCGTGGTACGGGTCCTGCCCAAGAATCACCACCTTGACCTTATCCAGCGGGGTCGAATTCAGCGCGTTGAAAATCAGCGGGCCCGGCGGGTAGATTTCCTTGCCTGCTGCATGTTCCTGGCGCAGGAACTCACGCAACAGGCCCATGTAAGGCTTTTCGAACTCCTCACGCAGTGCCTGCTTCCAGCTGGGGTCAAGTTTGATGCGGTCGTCGCTTGTCATGGTCACACCCTGAAATCAATGCGCGGACACTAGGAAAGCTGGCCGCCAATGTCAAATCAGCTCGTCGCACCCAACCTTTTCCTACACTGAACCTCATGCAACTTAACCCGACGCAGGACTATCACACCTGTGTTGGATACATGCATTGCCCTCGAGAGGTCACGATGAATCTGCAATTTGAAGAATTCCCGGCTCAGGATGGCGCACGCATCGGCATTGCCACTCTGGACGCCGAACAATCGTTGAACGCGCTATCGCTGCCCATGATCCTCGACCTGCAAGAACGGCTCGATGCCTGGGCCAGCGATGAAAAAATCGTCTGCGTTCTGCTGCGCGGCAAGGGCGCGAAGGCGTTCTGTGCCGGTGGCGACGTCCGCTCGCTGGTTGATCAGTGTCGTGAACACCCCGGCGAAGTTCCACCCCTGGCCGCCAACTTCTTCGCCGCCGAGTATCGACTCGACTACAGCCTGCACACTTATCCCAAACCCCTGATCTGCTGGGGCCACGGCTACGTGCTCGGTGGCGGCATGGGTCTGTTGCAAGGCGCAAGCACGCGGATTGTGACGCCGAGCAGTCGGCTGGCCATGCCGGAAATCAGCATAGGGCTGTTTCCGGACGTTGGCGCCAGTTGGTTCCTGTCACGTCTACCCGGCAAGCTCGGCCTGTTTCTGGGACTGACTGGCGCTCACATCAATGCGCATGACGCTCTGGATCTGGATCTGGCTGATCGCTTCATGCTTGATGAGCAACAGGAGGATTTGATCGAAGGCCTGCAGCAATTGAACTGGCAGGAGCAAACCTCAATCCAGCTCAATAGCCTGCTCAAGGCCCTGCAACACGAAGCCCTTGGTCGATTGCCAGAGGCGCAATGGTTGCCACGCCGAGGGCAGATCGACGAATTGCTCGACGTCGGCAACCTGCCCTGCGCGTGGAATGCGATCAGCCACTTGCAGCACAGCGATGACGTACTGCTGGCCCGCGCCGCAAAAAACCTGACCCACGGCTGCCCGCTCACTGCACACCTCGTCTGGGAACAAATCCAGCGCGCCCGCCACATGTCGCTGGCTGAAGTGCTGCAAATGGAATACGCCATCAGCCTCAATTGCTGCCGCCATCCGGAGTTCAGCGAGGGCGTGCGTGCGCGGCTCATCGACAAAGACAACACGCCCCACTGGCATTGGCAGGACGTCGCGACGATTCCGCTGGCGGTAATCGATGCGCACTTCAGCAAGGCGTGGGAAGGACGGCATCCGTTGGCGGATTTGTCGGCATATTGAATTTTTTGCTCGACATCACCGGGCCAAGCTCCGTTTGACCTCTTTTCCGCTTGCGACTAGAATCAGTCGCACGGAATGGAGGCTGGATGTCCAAGCAAGAAAAGCTGCTCGCCAAGCTACTGAACAGGCAATCGGGATTTAGCTGGCCAGAACTGGTCGCGCTGTTGAAAGGTTTCGGCTACAAGCAAATCGAGGGTGATGGCAGCCGCGTCAAATTTGATAACGGCAATGCTCAAGCGATGATAAACCTGCATCGCCCCCATCCAGGCAATGAGATAAAGGCATACGTTAAACGACAGGTTATCGAGCATCTGAAAGCGGGAGGTCTGATTTCATGAGTACGCTGTTACAGCACCGGGGCTATTACGGTTCAATTGAAGCCAGCCCTGAAGATAACTGCCTGTTCGGAAAACTTCAGTTCATACGCGCACTGGTGAACTATGAAGGCGAAACCGTGGCGGAGCTATCTCAATCCTTTCGTAACGCGGTAGATGACTATCTGGATACTTGCTCAACTCTCGGGCAAGACCCGGAATTGCCCTGCAAAGGCTCGTTCAATGTCAGGGTCGGGCATGACCTGCATTTGGCAGCCAGCGTTGCCGCGACCCGCGATAAAATTTCACTTAATGACCTGACACGTAAAGCGCTTCGAGAATATCTGAGTCACCATGCGTGACTATAAAGCTGCAGGTTGATAAGCGTGATGAGCCGATAGTCCGAAGATACATATCAGACAGAAAAACGGCGCCCCAATGGAGCGCCGTTTTTGATTCACCTACCGATGTCCGCCTCGACCATCGCCACCGCGACCGCCGCGACCATCACCTCGTCCACCGCCCCTGCCGGGACCGCCGTGGCCTCTGCCATCACCATGACCATTTCCCCACGAAGGACCGGGTCGGCCTGGATTGCCGCGAAAGTCATTACGCGGCGAATTTCGGTACCCGGAGTTGCCGCGATAACGGTTGTCACCCCAACCGTAGCCGGGCGGACGGCCTGGCTGGTAATACCGTGGTAATGGAGGCGGCGCGTAGTACCGCACCGGCGGAGGTGAGTAATAACGCACCTGTGGCACTGAATAGTAGCGAGGCTGAGGCGCTACATAGATGCGCTGCTCCTGATAGTAATTAGAGCTGTAGCCATTGTCGTAAGAGTAAACACTGGTTCCGTAAGTGGTCGGCAACTCCGTCACCCGGGAGGAATAGTAGCCTGAGTCGGTGTAACAACCTGCGAGACTCAGGGTCAGCAAAACGATGAGCAAGGTTCGTCGATACATGGCGGCCTCCTGGACCGCGGTAGTGCACGCACCAGCGACGCTGGTCGGCGTCTATCAAACTGCAACAGACGAAAATAAGACATTAAAAAGACCCTCCAGTGCCCTGATCCGCCTGTCACCTGACGAGCTGCCGCCCCATCGCAGTGCGCTCGCGCACCATGTCACAGCAAAACGCATCAGCGTAGTAATCATCAGAATCGCTGTCAGCCACGGCGTGCGGGCCTTTCCATGACTTGGCACAACTCTCGCTTAACAAACCGTGTGCAGGAGTCAACTCAGGTTCGCGGCACCACAATTTGCAATAGCTGACTAGGGTTCCGGCTCGCCTTTGGCGAGTGGCTGGTCCGAGAGTTGGCGACCTCCAGTAGAGGTTACACGGCGGGATAAAAGCCCGGGAGACAGGACACCAGTGGTGTCGCGTTGCTCCTGATCGCCTTTCTTTCGCTACTGGAGGTAAACATGCAAAAGTCCCGTCTATTAGGTCTGCTCACCGCAGGCCTCATCGCTGCATCGATCCTCTCCCCGGCACACGCCGCCGTTAAAAAAGAATTCAATGTTTGCTGGACGATTTATGCCGGCTGGATGCCCTGGGAATACGCAGGCACTCAAGGCATCGTCGATAAATGGGCGAAAAAGTACGATATCAAAATCGATGTCACCCAGCTCAACGACTACGTCGAATCCATCAACCAATACACCGCTGGCCAGTTCGATGGCTGCACCATGACCAACATGGACGCGCTGACCATCCCGGCTGCGGGCGGCGTAGAAAGCACCGCGCTGGTAGTCAGCGACTTCTCCAACGGCAACGATGGCATTGTGATCAAGGGCACCGGCAAGAAAGTTGCCGACCTCAAAGGCATGGACGTCAACCTGGTAGAGCTTTCCGTTTCCCACTACCTGCTGGCCCGCGCGCTGGACAGCGTCGATCTTGCAGAAAAAGACCTGAAAGTGGTCAACACCTCCGATGCGGATATCTCTGCGGCTTTCAACACTGACGACGTGCAAGCCGTCACCACCTGGAACCCGATGCTGGCCGACATCAAAGCCAAGCCCGGCGTGACTGAAGTGTTCAACTCCAGCCAGATTCCTGGCGAGATCATGGACATGATGGTGGTCAACACCCAGACCCTGAAAGACAACCCGGCACTGGGCAAAGCCCTTACCGGCGCATGGTTTGAAGTGGTCGCACTGATGAACGCGAAAAACGCCCAGAGCAAAGCCGCTCTTGAGCACATGGCCAAAGCTTCCGGCACCGATCTGGCCGGTTTCCAGGCGCAACTGGACACCACCAAACTGTTCGCCACTCCCAAGGAAGCGCTTGAGTTCGCCACCAGCAAACAGCTGCCGGACACCATGCGCAAAGTCGCCAACTTCTCCTTCGAGCATGGCCTGCTCGGTGAAGGTGCCAAAGACTCCAGCGCGGTGGGCATGACCTTCGCCAATGGCGTGACCTCTGGTGACAAGGCCAACCAGAAGCTGCACTTCGATCCGAGTTACGTGCAGATGGCTGCCGACGGCAAGTTGTAATCCGGGTCCCGCTGAAAGGTCATTGCCATGCGCTTGATAAATCGCCGCCCGGATCGCGCCAGCCGCCTGATCCTGGTGCTCCTGCCGTTCGCCTTGCTGCTGTTCGCCTACTTCACGGGCTCGGCAACCCGGCTGACGGAAAACCCCAACGACAAGCTGTTGCCCAGTGCGGTTCAGATGGCCGATGCAGTAAAACGCATGGCCTTCACCGAGGACCAACGCAGCGGCGGCTATCTGCTGTGGCAGGACACCGGTTCCAGTCTGCAACGTCTGGCTATCGGCTTGGGTATCAGCGCCTTGCTGGGCCTGTGCCTGGGCATTGCCTCGGGGATTCTGCCGTTGTTCGGCGCACCGTTGTCGCCCTTACTGACGGTGCTGTCGATGGTGCCACCGCTGGCGATTCTGCCGATCCTGTTCATTGTCTTCGGGTTGGGCGAACTGTCGAAAGTGATGCTGATCGTGATCGGTATCACGCCGATTCTGGCCCGCGACCTTGAGCAGCGCGCCCGGGAAATTCCCGTCGAGTTGCTGATCAAGGCGCAGACGTTGGGCGCATCAACCTGGACGCTGATCCTGAGGGTGATCCTGCCGCAATTGCTGCCACGCCTGCTGATCGCTCTGCGACTGGTACTGGGCTCGGCCTGGTTGTTCCTGATCGCCGCCGAAGCCATCGCCTCCACCGATGGCCTTGGGTATCGGATCTTTCTGGTTAGGCGTTATCTGGCCATGGACGTGATTCTTCCCTATGTGGTCTGGATCACCCTGCTGGCCTGGCTCATGGATTGGGGTCTCAAGGCGTTGACCCGTAAAGCCTTTCCCTGGTATGAGGGGGCACGCGGATGAGCTTCATTTCAGTCAATAACGTCTGGCAGCAGTACGACGACCTGGTGGTGCTGGAAGGCCTGAACCTGAGCGTCGCCGAAGGCGAGTTCTGCACACTGGTGGGCGCTTCGGGCTGCGGCAAGTCGACCTTTCTGCGCCTGTTGCTGGGCCAGGAAGTCGCCAGCAAAGGCTGCATCACCCTGGACGGCAAGGCACTGGCGAGCGAGCCGGATGCCAGTCGCGGTGTGGTGTTCCAGCGCTATTCGGTGTTCCCGCATCTTTCAGTACTGGACAACGTCGCGCTGGGTCTTGAGCTCCCACGCTCGGCATTCCTTGGTCGATTGTTTGGTAAAGCCAAGCGCGAAGCAAGGGAACAGGCCGCGCATCTGCTGCACAAAGTCGGCCTCGGTCACGCACTGGACAAATACCCCGCGCAGCTGTCTGGCGGCATGCAACAACGGCTGGCCATTGCTCAAGCGCTGATCATGAAACCCAGAGTGCTGCTGCTCGACGAACCGTTCGGCGCGCTCGACCCTGGCATTCGCAAAGACATGCACGCCTTGTTGCTGGAGCTGTGGCGCGAGACCCAACTGACCGTGTTCATGGTCACTCACGACCTGGCCGAAGGCTTCAACCTCGGCACTCGTCTGTTGGTTTTCGACAAAGTGCGCATCGACCCTCACGCACCCGGCGCTTATGGCGCGCGCATCACTTACGACATCCCCCTGAACAGCGACCGCCGCGCCGCACGCGCCGCGCTTGATTCGCTGCAACAGGCTTAAAGGACATTGCTCATGACCACAAACACGTTATTCCCGGTCTTTGCCGAAGAGCTGCTGCCCGGTGGCGGCCATCGTTCCTTCATCCTCAAGCGCGGTGAGCTGCTGCGCCTGACCGATTTGAATGGCAATGCAAACGTCAGCCTGACGATGCTAAACGCAAACGAAAAAACCGAGCGGTTGAATCTGCCCGACAGCCTCAAGTGCCAACACACCGCCAAACTCACCAGCGGCCACTGCCTGTATTCGGACATGGGCCGCGTATTGACAGCGATTACGGCTGACACCTGCGGCTGGAGCGACAGCATCGGCGGCGTGCTCTGCGCTGATGAAGTCGCGGACAAGTACGGCCAGGGCCGCTATCAGGAACTGCGCAATGGCTTCTTCCGCAACGGCGTCGACAACCTGCTGGTCGAGCTGGGCAAGTGGGGCCTGGGGTTATCCGACCTGCTGATGACCTTGAACCTGTTCAGCCGAGTGAGCGTTGACGACGCAGGCAAGCTGCACTTCGTGCCGAACAACTCCAAAGCGGGTGACTACATCGAGCTGTACGCACCGATGGACACGCTGGTGGTGCTCACCGCTCTGCAACACCCCATGGACCCGAACCCGGAATACGCGCCACAACCGGTCCAGTTGAGCTGGATGAAAGCCGACGCCCGCGTCGCCGAACACTGCCGTACGTCCCGCCCGGAAAACGAGCGCGGTTTCATCAACACCGACCGCCTGTTCGCCTGAGGAGCATTGTCATGAGTCTGCATTCCAACATCCCGACCACCACTACTCACATCCCGGCAGGCGAGCCGTCGCTGACCGAACTCAAGGCCGGGCAAACCCTGCGCATCCTCGATCTGGAGGGCAACCAGGCAATCGATACGCTGTTCTTCAGCCTTGCCAACCCTCGTGAGCGCTATGACGTACAGCGCACATTGCGCCGTCAGGGCAGCGTTTACCTGACCACAGGCAGCGTGCTGTATTCCAATCTCGGCAAGCCGATGCTGACCATCGTCGATGACACCTGTGGTCGCCACGACACCCTCGGCGGTGCCTGCGCGCAAGAGAGCAACACCGTGCGTTACGCCCTGGAAAAACGCCACATGCACAGCTGCCGCGACAACTACCTGCGCGCCTGTGCCCACGATGGTCGTCTGGGCAAAGGCGACATCGGGCCAAACATCAACTTCTTCATGAACGTGCCGGTCACCGCTGATGGCGGGCTGACCTTTGAGGACGGTATTTCCGCCCCCGGCAAGTACGTGGAACTGCGCGCAGAAATGGACGTGATCGTGCTGATCTCCAACTGCCCGCAATTGAACAACCCATGCAACGGCTACAACCCGACACCGGCTGAATTGCACGTCTGGAATTGATCTCTCCGGCTGCATGTATACCTGTGGGAGCAGAGCTTGCTCGCGATAAGGCTCGACGCGATCCAAAGTGAACCGAGTCTAGCCTTATCGCGAGCAAGCTCAGCTCCCACAAGGAATCTCCATTGCAATCCAGATTTTGCAGCACCTGAACACACCACGACGGACGACCCTCGTGCAGACACATCAATAGCGGGACGGCCCGCTTCCCAGTTTGAGGTCGAGCTGATCGGCTTCCGGGGTTCAAGAAATGTTCGACAAACTGCTGATTGCCAACCGTGGCGCCATTGCCTGCCGCATCCTGCGAACCTTGCGTGCACTGCACGTCAAAGGCGTCGCAGTGTATTCCGAAGCGGACGCTGCCAGCCTGCACCTGCTGGAAGCCGACGAAGCCCACAGCCTGGGTGAAGGCGGCGCAGCCGGTACCTATCTGGCGGTGGACAAAATCCTCGCCATCGCCAAAACCAGTGGCGCTAAAGCCATCCATCCCGGTTACGGTTTTCTTTCGGAAAACGCGGCCTTTGCTCAGGCTTGTGAAGACGCAGGGATCGCTTTCGTGGGCCCAACGCCCGAGCAACTGCGGGTCTTCGGCCTCAAGCACACCGCTCGTGCGCTGGCGAAGAAGCACGGTGTACCAATGCTCGAAGGCACCGAGCTACTCGACAGCGTCGAAGCCGCCCTGAGCGCTGCGGAAATCATCGGCTACCCGATGATGCTGAAAAGCACCGCGGGTGGTGGCGGGATTGGCATGCGCGTCTGCCGCACTGCCGCAGAACTGAGCGAATCCTTCGAGGCCGTCAAACGTCTCGGGCAGAACAATTTCAGCGACTCCGGCGTATTCATCGAGAAATACATCCAGCGCGCCCGACACCTTGAAGTGCAGGTCTTCGGCGACGGTTGCGGTGAAGTGCTGGCCCTTGGCGTGCGTGACTGTTCCGTACAGCGGCGTAACCAGAAAGTCCTCGAAGAAACCCCTGCGCCAAACTTGCCCGACGGCATGGGTGAAGCGCTGTGCATGGCGGCGATCAAACTTGCCAAAGCCGTTAACTATCGCAGTGCAGGAACTGTGGAGTTTGTTTTCGACAGCGACGATCAGCGCTTCTATTTCCTTGAAGTGAACACCCGCCTGCAAGTCGAGCACGGCGTGACCGAGCAAGTCTGGGGTGTCGATCTGGTCAGCTGGATGGTGCAACTGGCGGCCGGTGACCTACCGCCGTTGTCGGAACTGCAAGCCGCACTCAAGCCCAGCGGCCACGCCATTCAGGCGCGATTGTACGCCGAAGATCCAGGGCGGGATTTTCAGCCCTGCCCTGGCTTACTGACGGCGGTGAACTTCCCGGCTGTGGATGGAAAAAGCTTGCGCATAGATACCTGGGTAGAAGCCGGCTGCGAAATCCCGCCGTTCTTCGATCCGATGATCGCCAAGGTGATCAGTTGGGCCCCCAATCGCCAGTTGGCCAGCGATGGACTGGCCAATGCCTTGAGCGAAACCCGCCTGTATGGCGTGGAGACCAATCGCGATTACCTGCGGCAGATTATCGCCGACGTACCGTTCGCCAGTGGCCAGCCATGGACTCGCTGCCTGGAAGGTCTGGTCTATCAGGCCGATACCTTTGAAGTGCTCAGTGGCGGTACCCAAACCAGCGTCCAGGATTATCCTGGCCGCCTGGGTTACTGGGCGGTAGGCGTGCCGCCTTCAGGTCCGATGGACAGCCGTGCTTTGCGTTTGGGCAACGGTTTGCTGGGCAATGCCGAAGGTTGTGCTGCACTGGAAATCACCATGAGCGGCCCGCTGCTGCGCTTCAACACCGATGCTGTGGTGGCGGTTACCGGCGCCGTTATTCCTCTGATGCTGGACGGTCAGCCGCAGCCAATGAACACAGCAGTGTTCGTGCCCGCTGGTTCACAACTGGCGCTGGGCACAATTGCCGGGGCCGGTGCGCGCAGTTATCTGTGTGTACGTGGCGGGCTGGATGTGCCGGATTATCTGGGCAGTAAAAGCACGTTCACCCTGGGCCAGTTTGGTGGCCACGGCGGGCGCGCTTTGCGGGCGGGCGACGTGCTGCATATTTCGCCGTTGATTGATCGCAGCGCCGGGCAGCAGGTCCCTTCAGAGCAACTGGAGGACTTGCCGAGCGTGCGCCATATCCGTGTGATCTATGGCCCGCATGGGGCACCTGAATACTTCACCGAAAATTACATGCAGACGTTCTTCGCCACCCAGTGGGAAGTGCACTTCAACTCCAGCCGCACCGGCGTGCGCCTGATCGGGCCGAAGCCGGAATGGGTCCGGGCCGATGGCGGAGAGGCGGGACTGCATCCGTCGAACATTCATGACAACCCGTATGCGATTGGCGCAGTGGATTTCACCGGTGATATGCCGGTGATCCTCGGCCCGGACGGTCCATCTCTGGGTGGCTTCGTCTGCCCGGTGACCATCATCGAGGCGGACCTTTGGCAACTGGGCCAGCTCAAGGCTGGGGACAAGGTGATGTTTCATGCGGTGAGCCTTGAACAGGCACGCAGATTTATCGGTAGGAGCGAACTTGTTCGCGATGAGGCCGTTGCATCCGATGCATCTTCTGCGTCTGGAATGCCCTCATCGCGGGCAAGCGCGCTCCTACAGGGGGACGGCGGTGTAGCGCAGTCCAGTGGGAGCGAATTCATTCGCGATGAGGCTGGTGCATCCGATACATCTTCTGCGTCCGAAATG
>NZ_JAWHNU010000032.1:17512-21401 GCF_032582135.1 Pseudomonas syringae group sp. J309-1
CCTTCATCGCGGGCAAGCGCGCTCCTACAGGGGGACGGCGGCGCAGCACAGTCCAGTGGGAGCGAATTCATTCGCGATGAGGCTGGTGCATCCGATACATCTTCTGCGTCCGAAATGCCTTCATCGCGGGCAAGCGCGCTCCTACAGGGGGACGGCGGCGCAGCACAGTCCAGTGGGAGCGAATTCATTCGCGAAGCAGGCGACGCGGTGCCTGATCTGACACCTTTGGAAGCGAGCCTCGCTCCAGCAGAATTGACGTCACCCATCGTTCTGGATATTGGCGCAGACGACACGCGCCTGGTCGCCCGCCTCTCCGGCGACACGTACCTGCTGCTGGAAATCGGCGCGCCTGAGCTGGATCTGGTCTTGCGCTTCCGCGGCCATGCCTTGATGCAGGCGCTGGAAGCAAAGCATCTGCAAGGCGTGATCGACCTGACGCCGGGCATTCGCTCACTGCAAGTGCATTACCAGCCGGAACAACTACCGCTGGCGCACCTGCTCGATATCGTTGCTGGCGAATGGGACGCCGTGTGCGCGGCCAAAGACCTGCAAGTCCCTTCGCGCATCGTCCATCTGCCGTTGTCCTGGGATGATCCGGCCTGTCAGCTCGCCATCGAAAAATACATGACTACCGTGCGCAAAGACGCCCCTTGGTGCCCGAGCAATCTGGAGTTCATCAGGCGCATAAACGACCTGCCCAACCTCGATGAAGTAAAGCGCACCGTGTTCGAGGCCAGCTATCTGGTCATGGGCCTGGGCGATGTGTACCTCGGCGCACCGGTCGCCACGCCACTGGATCCGCGCCATCGACTGGTCACCACCAAATACAACCCGGCTCGCACCTGGACCGCCGAAAACTCGGTAGGCATCGGCGGTGCATACATGTGCGTGTACGGCATGGAAGGCCCCGGCGGTTATCAGTTTGTGGGGCGCACCCTGCAGATGTGGAATCGCTACCGCGAAGTTGCCGCGTTCGACGGCAAACCATGGCTGCTGCGCTTCTTCGATCAGATCCGCTTCTACCCGGTCAGCGCTGAAGAACTGCTGCGCATCCGTCGTGATTTCCCACTGGGCCGTTACGACCTGGAGATTGAACACAGCACTCTGAACCTGGCCGATTACCAGGCGTTCCTGAATCGCGAAGCCGAGGGCATCACCACCTTCCGCAGCCAGCAACAAGCGGCATTCAACGCTGAACGTGAACGCTGGATCGCCAGCGGTCAGGCCAACTTCGAAAGCGAAGAAGCCGTCGCGCCGTTGACCGAAGAAGCGCCACTCGAGGCTGGAGAGCACAGCGTCGACAGCCATATCGCCGGTAACCTCTGGCAGGTGCAGGTCGAGGTCGGCCAGCGTGTCGAGGCAGGTGAGACCTTGGTGATTCTGGAGTCGATGAAGATGGAAATTCCGCTGCTGGCACCGACCTCCGGCGTGGTCCGCGAGGTGCGCGTCCAGCCCGGTTCGGCAGTGCGTGCAGGTCAGCGTGTCGTCGTGCTGCAAGCCGACTGATCCTTTTACTTTTTGATGGAATTCTTCTATGAGCCTTGAAGTAACGTTGCACGACCTGCGCCTTGATTCAGTCCGTGCGGCCTATGAATCCGGCAACCTGACACCCCGTCAATTGATCCTCGCGTTGCGTGAAAAAGCCGCTGCGTTGAACCCCGAATATCACCTGTTCATTCACCTGCTGACTCCGAACGAACTGGAGCCCTACCTCGCCGCACTGGAGGGTCGTGATATCAAGGACCTTCCGCTTTACGGCATCCCTTTCGCGATCAAGGACAACATTGATCTGGCGGGCATTCCCACCACAGCGGCTTGCGTGGCGTATACATACACGCCGGAACGTTCGGCGACGATCGTCGAACAGCTTTTAGCGCTGGGGGCGATCCCCATGGGTAAAACCAATCTGGATCAGTTCGCCACGGGCTTGAACGGCAGCCGCTCGCCATTTGGCGCCTGCCCGAACAGCGTGCTCAAAGAATATCCCTCGGGCGGCTCCAGCTCGGGTTCGTCACTCGCCGTCGCGCTGGGCGTCAGCAGTTTTTCGCTGGGCACCGACACAGCAGGCTCGGGCCGGGTACCCGCTGCGCTAAACAATCTGGTGGGCATGAAGGCCAGTAAAGGCCTGTTCTCCACCGCAGGCGTCGTACCGGCCTGCCGCACGCTGGATTGCGTGACGACCTTCACCGCCACCGCTCGCGAAGCCAGCCTGTTGCTGAGCCTGACCGCACGACTGGACCCACGTGACGAATACAGCCGCAGCAACCCGCTGTGGAACGACGCTTCAGCATTCGGTGCGCCACGTCCCTTCCGGTTCGGCGTTCCAGGCGAAGAGGACCTGGAGTTCTTCGGCTGCACGGAGGGTCCGCAGCTGTTTAGCGACGCCGTTGGCCACCTGACCGCGCTGGGTGGCCAAGCCGTCACTCTGGACCTGTCACCGTTCCTTGAGGCCGCGCGTCTGCTGTACGAAGGGCCGTGGGTCGCCGAGCGCTACAGCGTTGCGGGCGAACTGATGGAGACCAACCCCGACGCAGTGTTGCCAGTGATAAAAGCAGTGCTGGCCAAGGCCCCTGCGGTCAGTGGTGTGGAAACATTCCGCGCCCAGTACCGTCTGCAAGCGCTCAAGGCGATCTGCGACAAGGCCATGGAAGATCTGGACTTCGTCGTAACGCCAAGCATTCCCCGTCCGGTGACCAACGCCGACCTGCAAGCCGAACCCGTATTGCGCAATTCGGACCTGGGCTACTACACCAACTTCGTCAACCTGCTGGACTACGCCGCCATTGCCGTACCGAGCGCGTTCATGAACAACGGACTGCCTTGGGGCGTGACGCTGTTCGGCAGGGTGTTCACCGACCAATACCTGCTGAGTGTGGCCGACGCTTTGCAACGTCACACCGAATTGCCATTGATTGGCACTCTGAAAACGCAACTGAACAAACCGGCCACCGTCGCCCGTAATGACATGGCCCGTGTGGTCGTGTGCGGCGCGCATCTGGATGGCCTGGCGTTGAACTGGCAACTCAAACAGCGCGGCGCTCGCCTGGTTGAAACCACCCACAGTTCGCCGGACTACCAACTGTATGCACTCGCAGGCGGCCCGCCGTTCCGGCCGGGCATGGTCCGGGTGGACCAAAGTGGAGTCGCCATCGAAGTGGAAGTCTGGGAACTGCCAAGCCGCGAACTGGGCTCATTCCTCACCGGTATTCCGGCGCCACTGGGTTTAGGCAAAGTACAACTGGCTGATGGCCGCTGGGAATGCGGGTTTATCTGCGAAGCTTATGGGCTGGAGGGCGCAAAAAACATCAGCCATCTTGGCGGCTGGAGGGCTTATCTGCAGGCTGATAAATAGAGCTAAACAGGTTTGGAACACAACCCCGGTGGGAGCGAATTTATTCGCGAAAGCGGTGTGTCAGACGCAGATTTTTTTACAGGAAAAACGCATTCGCGAATGAATTCGCTCCCACGAAAAACAGGTGCTTACGCGCTGAACGCACATCCCGGTAGGAGCGAATTTATTCGCGAAGGCAGTGTGTCAGACACAGATTTTTTTACAGGAAAAACGCCTTCGCGAATGAATTCGCTCCCACGAAAAACAGGTGTTTACGCACTGAACGCACATCCCGGCAGGAGCGAATTTATTCGCGAAAGCGGTGTGTCAGACGCAGATTTTTTGCAGGAAAAACGCCTTCGCGAATGAATTCGCTCCCACGAAAAACAGGTGTTTACGCGCTGAACGCACATCCCGGTAGGAGCGAATTTATTCGCGAAGGCAGTGTGTCAGACACAGATATATTTGCAGGAAAAACGCATTCGCGAATGAATTCGCTCCCACGAAAAACAGGTGTTTACGCGCTGAACGCACATCCCGGTAGGAGCGAATTTATTC
>NZ_JAWHNU010000032.1:21501-33258 GCF_032582135.1 Pseudomonas syringae group sp. J309-1
GCGAAGGCAGTGTGTCAGACACAGATATATTTGCAGGAAAAACGCATTCGCGAATGAATTACAAGTCTTGTGATTAGTCCCATACATAATTAGCCCAATCACAAAAAACCAGCCGACATAGTGACGCTTCAACTCACTAAGTCGGCTTTTTTATGAACCATCAAACATCCCACACAGACCCTCATCGCCAGCGTCTGGAAAACCTGAGGCAAAGTCCCGGCTTCAAACTCATCGCCCATTCGACGCTGCTGCTCAAAGCCACCCAGCTGGACATGGATTACCCTCCTACCCTCCGCGCTTACATACGCGAGCAGTTGCGGCACCTGCTGCAACAGACCACCGGCAAAGCCCTGTCCCCCGACAAGCTCAGCATCAACTTTCGCACTGAAACCAATCCCGAGGTCAACAATCAGGGCCGCGCGCGATATTCGCGGCGCATGACGCTCACCGACATCGGCGTGCTGTCCTTTAATGGCGAGATGATGCGCGTACTTCTGCAGCACACCTTCACAGACAAGCCGCTGGATGAATCAACCCCTGCCCTTACCGCACAGGCTGCGCTCAACCTGATCATCAATAGCCGCTGGTTCTTCGACTACTCCGCACTGATGGAAAGTTTCTGGGCCAGGCACCGGGATACTTACCGGGCACTGGCCAAGCTGTCTTTTCTGGACAAACTGGCTCGGCAATACGCTCGTAAGCAGATTACTCGCGAAGGCTATGAGCTCGCCCTGGAGGCCTTGGGTCTGGAGGCGTTTCCGGACTCGGCAGCTTGCCTGGAAATCCCCGCCCGAGGGTCGCGCGCTACTGCGCACCTGCTGTCGATCAACGAACAGGATCTACCCGACGCTTTTCAGATACGGTCCAACAACACATCGCATTGCTTTATCCACATGCCGGGAGGTCGAAATGCGCCAGTGGAGTACATCAGCAATGAGCCAACGCACATGGGTAGAAAGTTCGTTGAAGCCCTGAAGACCCTCCCCGGCTTGCATGACTACTCCGGGCCAGCCAGCCTTTCGGAAATCGACGGAGATATTTTTTCAGCCATTACCGCGGCTCAGGAAACACGCTCTCTGGAGTATATCGAGACGCAGGTCGGCATCAGCGCTCAACCTCATCCCTTCAAAAGCATAGAGCGTAGCCTGAGCCTGCTCGGCGCAGTGGATATATGGCAATCGCACCCCGATGTTCTGCAGCAGATTCCGGTTCCCTTGGCCACTGCCGCCAGAATCATGGCCAAGGCGCTAAGAGAAAAACATCAGTGGGTAGTGAACCCCGATCAGGTGTTCATTCGTTACCTGCGGGGCCACTCCACCACCCCGCTTGGCGACGCCCGGCATCCTGCTATCGACATTCAGGTCCCGGATGAAAAGCCCATCAGCCTGAGCGAAGCACTGGTGGGCAATTACCGCGTCGCATCCCCAGCCGGTTATATAGATAACGGAGGCCGTAACGCGGTCTATCTCGACGTGACCGGAACAGGCAAATGGGACGCTCGCCAGGAGCTGCCCATGGACGTTCAGGCCATTGAAAATGTCATTCGTGAGATCAACTTTCTGAACGTGATGCATCAGGAAATCGATGAGTTCTGGGCGCAGCACAAGGCCGCCATCGAGGCGACCTTGCAAAGTCAGTTCGTGAACCAAGCATTGCGATGCTTCAAGCATGGCACCTTGCAGCGTGAGGGGTTCGATCTGATCGTCAAAGCGCTTGAGCAACTGAACATCAGAACCCGGGGCGCGCGGGTTGAATGGACCATACCCGGTGTCTATCTACAGCACTCCCTGTTTGACGGGCCGACCGAACAATACTGCCCGAGCCTTCTGGTGCTAAGCCTTCCCGGCAGAACGCAACGGGTGCTTTATCAGGCGGGCATGCTTAAAGCCTTCATCGAGTTCAACAACGAGGAGCAGCTAAACCGGTACCTGCGCCACGCCGCACACAGCCAGACGTGGCGAGATAGCGTTCGTCATTACGTCCCCGTGCGCCACCATGAGCGGCTCACGTACATCCTGAAAGTCTGGGCAGGAGAGCAGGCACCCAGTGAACCGGTGTCCTTGTTGCGTCCCTGGACTGATGTATTGCTCAATCACGACACACGCAAAGCTCTGGCGCAGGAACTGAAGGAGCAGCGCATCACAGGGTCACCGTTTGCCCACATCGCGGATATGCTCAGGCAGAACGTCCTCTGGAACGCGGATGACACTGTTGTCAGCTCCCGGGAAGTATCACTTCGCTACTGGACACGCCAGCTTCAACAGTTGCAGTTTCTGATAGCGCCTATGTCGGTACTGCTGACGCCCGCGTTGATTGCTTCTCTGGCAACCGAACTCGGTATCGCAGCTTTGAATATCGGCTCGGCGAACTTGCCCGGTGCACGTTATGCCGAGAAACAACAGGCGTTGCTCAGTGCTCTGTCGCTGGGACTACTACAACTGCCGCCCTCCATGCCTCGACTGACCCATGCTCTGCGCAAGCTGGCGACGCCGGTCAAGCCCGTTTTACGTCCTGCGCTTGCATCAGCATCCAGTACTAAAAGCTTCGGTATCTGGCTCAACCGTTCGATGCCTGACCGGAAAACCCGCTTTGAGCAGTTCTTCCATACGGATGCCGTACTGAAAGTCTGGAATATTCCTGGTCACCCTGCGTTTTCCACGCTGGCGGTCAAAGCCTGGAAGCTGAAACGCCAGTTTCTGTTGTGGACTGCCGAAACCCGACAAGCGCGAACTCTGGTGGTCAGCAGCCACGGTTATTACCTGCCCTGGAGCAAAAATGCAGCCATCCCCAACGGCACGGAACTGCAAGTCTACGCGCCGCATGGATACGAGCTGGTCGACCCCAGACTCCATCGGGTAGTCAGCAAGCAAGCGAGCCCTTTCGCTCTCCTCGATACGCAGCAAACAGCTCCCGCAAGTTCGCTGAGTCAGGCCTATGAGCTGACCGACAAACTGCTGGCAGGCACTGCCCGGCCGGGAATGATAAAGAACTACACCCTTTCAAAATTCCAGAGCCCTTATGGCGAAAGTTATCAGGACATTAGCCATGTCGTGCGCAACTCCAATCAGTCGCCGTTCAGAAATACGCTGTCAGCCCCCACTCCCATGGACGTACTGACGGTCAGAAACCGCTTCGGCATGGCACCCCCGGCTCTGGAACAATTGTTCAACGCACTGTCTGAAGCCGGTATTCATTACGACAGGATTCTGCTGCTGCATTGTCGCTGCTCAGCGTTCAAGTCGTTGCTTGGCATCGCCCCTGTGTACCGAGTCCCCTGAGTAGGGAATGACAGATGTTCGGTAAGCATGAGTTCAAAATCGCCGAAAAACATTTAACTTCGCCATGGCGTAAAGAATATCGAAGGGCTAGCATGCCTGCGTCAACGGACAGGCAAAACAATCGGACACGTTATGGCTTTTCGCACTGCTCGCCCTTCACAACGCTCACTTCTGTTTACGCTGGTGATCGTGCTGGGCTGTGGTTTCCTGGCAACCTCGCTGCTCAGCTATTACTCGTCGCGCGAGTCCATTCGCGACAACATCATCAATACCGAGCTGCCGCTGACATCCGATACCGTGTATTCGGAAATCCAGAAAGATCTGGTTCGCCCCGTATTGATCTCTTCGATGATGGCCCGCGACACGTTCATGCGTGACTGGGTTGTGGAAGGCGAGCGCAATACTCAGCAGATCACCCGTTATCTCAAAGAAGTGATGGACCACTACGGGGCGTTCACCACGTTTTTCGTGTCCGACAGCAGCCTGACGTATTACCAGGCCAAAGGCATCCTGAAGAAGATCGACGCCCGGGAGCCGCGCGATGTCTGGTATTACCGCGTCCGGGACATGGAAGCGCCATACGAGATCAACGTCGATCCGGACATGGCCAACAAGGACAACCTGACGTTTTTCATCAACTACAAAGTCTTCGACTACAACAACAAATTCATTGGTGCCACCGGGGTCGGGCTGACCGTGGATGCCGTCATCAAACTGATCGACCGCTACCAACAGCGCTATGAGCGCAGCGTTTATTTTGTCGATGCCTTCGGCCGCATCGTATTGACCGGCGAAAGCGGAGGTCCACAGGGCGCTGCAATTGGCGAGTCACTCAGTCAGTTGCCGAGCATGGCCGACCTGTTGAGCAAAATGCCCAAACCGCTCAGCGGCACTTACGAGCACAGGGTCAACGGCAAGGAACACTTCCTTAACGTACGTTACATACCGGAACTGAACTGGTACCTGTTCGTCGACAAGGAAGAAGAATCTGCACTGAGTGACATACGCCACTCGCTGTACCTGAACCTGCTTATCTGCCTGGTGATCACGCTCATTGTGGTTTACCTGCTGAATCTGGTGGTCAACCGCTTCCAGTACCGAATTGAAGCCCAGGCGACCCTCGATAGCCTGACCGGCCTGCCGAACCGTCGCGGTTTCAATCTGTGGGCGGTCAAGACCCTCAAGGATGCTCAGCGCGATGCTCGCCCACTCACAGCCATGCTGCTGGACCTGGACCACTTCAAGCGACTTAACGACACCCACGGGCATCTGGCCGGGGATGAAGTGCTGGCCGGTTTTGCTGAAGACCTGAAAAGCTGCTTGCGTCAGTCAGACATCATTTGTCGTTGGGGCGGCGAAGAGTTCATCATCCTGCTCAAGGGCACCGATACCGTTGATGCCCATGATGTCGCGGAAAAAATTCGGCTGCTGGCCGAACAGCACCTTTACACGTTCTCCGGCGAACCGCTGTATGTGACGGTCAGCATCGGCTTGAGCCGGTTGCAGCCCGACGATACGCTGCAAAGCCTGATCGCCCGCGCAGACAGCGCGCTGTATCGCGCCAAGCAAAACGGTCGCAGCCAGATTTGCACGGAGACGCCAAGGGCACCATGAACACCTCAGCCAGTACTCCACAAACCTGCCCGGCCTGCGGCGCAAGCAACGCTTGCACCCTGGCCGACCCGCGCACGGCGGATCAGGCGTGCTGGTGTTTTTCAGTGAGCATTGACCCTGCGGTGATCCAGGCCCTGCCGGAAGAACTGCGTAACAAAGCCTGCCTGTGCCCACGCTGTGCGGGGATCAGTGATACGCTTTCGGACAAGACTGATCCGTGCCCCGTTTGAACCCTGTGGAAGATGCTTTTGACGTTGTAGGACTGGCTTTAGCCGGGAGGACGGCATTTCTTACGAAGAAAATTTGGCGACTGTCCTGCCCTCCTCCCGGCTAAATCCGGTCCTACGAATCTCGCAGAACCGTGGGAGATTTCATTCGCGATGGCTGGTGCTAAATCTGTAGGAGCTGCCGAAGGCTGCGAATTGCGGAGTGTCAGAAAAAACACCGTCGCAGCCTTCGGCAGCGCCTACAAGAATTGTCCCGAATCAGCGCCAGCACTCGCTCGACCTAATGGATCTTGCGCGGGAACAGGTAACATACCTGTCCTCCTCACCATCACACCAAAATCGCCATGCGCCTCGACCGTTTCCTCAGCAACCTGCCACGCTTCAACCGCAAGGACGTCCGTCTGGCGTTGATCGGCGGACGGGTCAAAGTGGACGGGCAACGGGTCAGCGATCCACATCACGCGGTGCGCGAGTTCAGCCGGGTGGAGTTCGACGATGAAGTCCTGCAAGTCGGCAAGCCTGCGCGCTACTTCATGTTGCACAAACCTCAGGGCTGCGTCAGCGCCACGACCGACCCGCAACACCCCACCGTGCTGGACTTGCTGCACGAGCCCGACAAGCACGAACTGCACATCGCCGGACGGCTGGATTTCAATACCACCGGGCTGATGCTGCTCACCAACGACGGCCAGTGGTCACGACGTCTGACCCAACCCCAAACCAAGCTGCCAAAGGTTTACTACGTCGAAACCGAACAAGTGATCGACGAGCACTATGTACAGACTTTTGCCCAAGGCCTGTACTTCGCCTTCGAAGACCTCACCACCCAACCCGCACAGCTGACGGTACTCGGCCCGCGTTGCGCAAGATTGAGCATCGTTGAGGGCCGCTATCATCAGATCAAACGCATGTTCGGCCATTTCGACAACAAAGTCCTGCGCCTGCATCGCGAAAGCATGGCCCACCTGAGCCTCGACCCGGAACTGAAGCCAGGCCAATACCGTGTGCTAGAGCCTTCGGAAATTCAGGGCGTATAAGTCTTTCCCTACCGCTGGGCAGTCCGGCGAATCAAACTACGAACGGCACTTGCGGGTTAGCGGATCCACTGCTTGAATCCAATCGTCAGTCCACATGTGACTGGCAAGTCATCTACGTATTCCAAGAAACCTTTTGCCGCCCCGAGCCAACGCTCACGGCAAATCGCCCGCCAATAATAAAACCTGTCGGCAAGATCGTTTCGGATCGACAAGGGCCCCTTTGCAAGGCAATGCCTACCTGTCACGAAATTCGTGCAACGTTGTTTGCGCGCACATCTTGTTTACGTCAGGAGACACACCTATGAGGCCAGAAATCGCTGTGCTTGATATACAGGGACAGTTTCGGGTTTACACGGAGTTCTATCGGGCAGAAGCTGCCGAAAAGACCATCATCATGGTCAACGGCTCACTGGCCACAACGGCATCGTTCGCCCAGACCGTGCGCAACCTGCACCCACAATTCAACGTGGTGCTCTACGATCAGCCTTACGCGGGCAAATCCAAACCGCACAACCTGAATGAAAGGCCATTGAGCAAAGAGCTGGAAGGTCAAATCCTGCTGGAGCTGATTGACCATTTCAACGCTGAACACGTCATGTCGTTCTCGTGGGGTGGCGCGGCCACGCTGGTTGCTCTGTCCCACCGCCCCAAGCGCATCGAAAAGGCCGTCATCAGCTCATTCTCCCCCGTGATCAACGTACACATGCGTGATTACCTGGAGCGCGGCATCACGCACCTCAGCGTCCATGACCGCTACGAAGTCGGCAACCTGGTCAACAGCACCATCGGCAAACACCTGCCGCCGCTGTTCAAGCGCTTTAATCATCGGCACGTGAGTAACCTGGACACCCACGAATACGACCAGATGCACTTTCACATCAACGACGTATTGACCCTGGATACCGCGAACTACCTGACAGTCGCGCAGAACATCAACGTGCCCGTGTTGTTTCTTAACGGCGAGTGGGACGAGTACACCGCCGCCACCGACGCCCGCTTGTTCGCCCAGGCAGTCCAGCACAGCACCTTCAGCACCATTCAGAGCACCGGGCACTTTCTGGACATGGAACACAAATCCGCGTGCCGCGATTCGCGTGACGCCCTGATGGACTTCCTTACACCAAAACCCGAGTCCAGCAGCCGATCAACCTACCACTACCGACAGGCCCAAACCGTACATGCCTTCGCCCTCTGAACCCGACGCACGACCGAGCAAGGGAACCCATCCGCCCGTGCAGCACGCACAGACAAACGCGGATGGGCTCCGTTCGGGACTGGTTTTCAAGGGATTAAAACAGGGGGGAGAGAAATTAGCGCTTCAATTCAGCGTGCCGTTCTGGTACAAAGTCAGCCGCTTCAGAGCGGGTGTAGTTTAGTGGTAAAACGAAAGCTTCCCAAGCTTTAGTTGAGGGTTCGATTCCCTCCACCCGCTCCATATCTTTCAAGGCTTCTGGGCCTTTCTTGCGCCGTCTCGTTACCTCCCTGTCTGCGAACAAACATCGCATCCGACTCGCGCCTGGCGTTTGCCGCTCCGAAGCACGCCTTTTTCGTCAGTAATACTTGCCCCGCCTACGATAAAGCCAAAACCATAAAGTGCGACACACAGGCCTGCGCATCTTCCTTGCGTGCGTCAGCACCGACCAAAACCGTCACCACCACATTTCCACGTTCGAAGTGCCATCTGGCAGGAGTCCCGCGACGCGGCGAGGCGACCCACTCTGCCGTGAAACCTCCATCAACCAGCGACTGGCGATATAGCCCGATGGTTTGTGTGCAGGCAGCCTGATCAGGCGCAACAGCACCCAGTGGAAAGTTGAAGTCCAGCCGACTGACAGGTTGGCCTTTTGCGTCCGATATTGATTCCAGTGAGTAGCGCATACCGCCGACCAGTTCGCCTGAAATCCAGAACTCCTGCGGATCGGTGGCGTTGTGTTTCAACGTCACGCCAAACTTTTTCTCAACCTGTAAACGCGCCATGTCCTGTTTGCCATGTATCGAAAGCGTCAACCGCACGATGCGATGCGCCAGTTCCTCAGAGGTCATCTCCGGCATGGGCTGCGCAGTGGCATCAGGAGATGCGTGAGTGGCCTGGGGCTGTGCAGTCGCGATAAAGGCCAGCAACACACCGGCCCACAACACGTCAGCGCAGCGATTGATGAAGCTTCTGCGCGCTTGGCGATACGGAGCTACCTGCTTTGTTAAGTTCATGGGCCAACCTTGACGATTCAAATGCCCTACGGTCCCTCAAATCAAACCCAGCGCCGAGTTTTACAATAATAATCAGCAGAAGATCGCCCAAGACCTCCAGCATTTCAATAGCACACCTGTGCTATCGAAACTCATCAACCTTTCAATTATGTTTTAACTTCCAGGACAAGGGCTGAGTTCGCTAAACACGATGATAAAAAAGGTCCCGCGCCATTTTTTCTTGTCGTTGTTAATGCTCACGGCATCGCACCCGGTACTGCCCAAGTGGCGTGCAACGTAGAGGTTCAGGAAATGGAAGCGCAAACAACACAGTCCCCTTATGACGCGAGCCTGCGCGACCACCGGGCGGAAGCCGAGCTTGAGGCTTATTTCCAGAAGCACCGCAAAACCGGCATCGTGCTGCAACGGGTCTATCCACCCACCGCATTTCCCAAAGTGCGCAGTCGGTTGGGCGGTTTGCCGCAATTGCCGCAGACTTTTGAATGGCCCATAGGGGTAAGTTACGGTGAGTCGACGCCCATGCATTTTCTTGCTCAGATCGACTGCGCGGAGTTGCCACGCGTCGAGTCGCTGATGCCAACGCAGGGCATGTTGTTTTTCTTCGCTGTAAACGACGAAGAACAGATCTGGGACACAGATCCTCCGCAGGAACGTGTGCGGGTGCTGTACGCGCCGAATGTGCCAGCGGAACAGCCTGAGCGCCAGGCGCCGGAACATCTGCGTCCGATTCAGGACGTGAATAAAGCGGACAGCCCACACACGGAACCGGGGTGGCTGCTACCTGGTGAGAGTGGGCCGCGCCTCCATGCGCAATGGCCATTGGTAGGACGGCGGATGGACACTTGGCCATACGACATGCCAACGCCGGAAGGCAGTTCGAGGCCTGCAATGGCGGCCTACCACCAGCGATGGTCAGAACTGAGCCTGGGAGCAGCCGTGGCGGCGACCGGGCTAATGCCCAACGCCAACGCTATTTTCCGTTGGGAGCGGCCGCTGTCCCAATCCTGGAAGTTCCCTGCCCAGTGGCTGCGCTATCAGCTTGATTTCCCCCAGGTGGGTATCATGATAGATCGACTGGCGCGGATCGCAGGGAATTCCCGAATCAAGGAAACACGCAGTTTTGTGGCTGATCAGGATGTGCTGGACTGGGTGGAGCACGCCAGTCGAATTGGCTGGGATAACGTCCCTGATGAGGCCACGAGGGAGGCCTTCCGAAACTGGATCATTGGACAGATCGGCGACGAGAATGAAGGCACCACGATCACCGATGCAAGAATGGGGGAAGTCTTCACGAAAGGTCTGCTGGCCTCTATTGCGTACGTCGCTGGCTCACCTGACACCGCCCGGTTGATTCCATTACCGCTCTATCGTGACCTTGAAGGCGAGCACTTGCCGTATGAGGAAAGTTATCGCAAGCATGCCGATGGACGAAGGTACTGTGCCAGGGCCAGAGTCCATCAGATGTTGGGGCATGTTCCGCTTTTGCAGGGCGCCATGCCTGATATCGAGGGCGAGCCGGTATGCCTGCTGCAGCTCGCCTGGGATCCTGCCATCGACCTCAGGTTTGGCGATTGCGGCCAAGCGACTTTCTGGATCGCCAGGGAGGATCTGGCGGTTCAGAACTTTGATCGTGTGGCAGCGGTGGTAGAGTCACATTGAGTCGATTATCAGACGTTCTCTTGGTGCTCGCGCAGCAACCGCATCTTTCGGCATGAATCCATCGTGATCACTTTCATCGATTTCCCAAGCGCCATGGGTGACAACACCGGAGGCCACAGATGCAAACTGTCTCTCGCGCCATAATCTGCCTGGCCTTGCTGATGTCCGCACTCAGTGCTTGTGCTCAACAAGCACCTGCGACTCCGTCAGAAGCACTTACACCACATAAGAGCACAGATACCGAATCCAGCCCGGCAGACAAGCTCAATCGCGATCCCGCCCCATCGCTGCCGGGCACCGCAAGTCTCAATAACCACACATCAGCGACTGGCAGTTACCGGCCGATTCCACAGCAACTAATCGACGCTTTGCTATCGCTCCCCGGAGCAGGACTGCAAGTACCCCAATCGACGCTTAAGCAATTACTGGGGAAAAAGACCAGCTACGTTGTCGAGATCCCCCGCCTGCCTTCCCGCCCGGACATCAGAATCACTAGCACCCGTCAGCCAGGCGCCTCCTATTACGTATGGGCACGCAGCTTTCAGGGCGAGTCTGCTGGCGTGACGGGCTATCTGGTCAACGTAAGCGTCAGCTGTAAGCCGCCAATCGACGATCTGACAGAAGAAGCCGCCAACGCGTTGCGTCATCGCTGTGCTCAAGCGGGCACTCAACGCCTGAGCAGCGGCTTGCGGGCCTATCTCATCACCAATGGACAGGCCAAAGACGTCACCGCTGCGATCCAGCGCCCTGAAGATGCCTTGGGAGTCGACCTCTATAACCGCTATCAAACCCAGGGAGGAAGTCAGTTGTTCCTGGACGATTCCCGCCTTGATCAGGTTCCGGCGGCCCGCTGGGTGATGGAGTTCGACCCTGAACAGCCACTTCAGCCTGACGCAGACCGTGCGTTCGACAGCGGAAGAATGGTCCATGCCGGCTTTCTGGAGTGGGAAGGTAATAACTTCAAAAGCGTCGATACCGTCCCGGCGCGCCTGTGGCCCTGCCCGGAAAAGCGGCCCGCTGAATGCACGGCCGACGACCGCTTCGTGACCCAGGACAAGTAAATCCGCTCCCGCGAGGAATGCATTTCAACTTCAAAAGCCTGATGCAAAGATGAGCCTGCGGGTTAACATCTCTCCCGCACGCCTCATCCCAGGGAGTATTCAATGGCAGACAAGACACACCGCTACGAAGTCCAGATAACCTGGACTGGCAACGAAGGCACAGGAACATCGTCCTATCGCGGTTACAGCCGGTCACATGTCATTCAGGCTGAAGGTAAGCCATCCATTGAAGGCTCTTCCGACCCAAGTTTCCGGGGCGACCCAAAACGCTGGAATCCGGAGGAATTGCTTCTCGCCTCTTTATCGGCATGCCACAAACTCTGGTACCTCGGGCTTTGTGCCGGGGCCGGGATTGTGGTGCTTGAGTATGAGGACAAAGCAGAAGGCACAATGGTCGAGGAAAGTGATGGCGCGGGGCAGTTCACCTCGGTTGTATTGAAGCCGAAGGTCACTCTGGCTCCGGGCTCAGATATCGAAGGCGCTCACGCCCTGCACAAGACAGCTCATGAGAAATGCTTCATCGCGCGCTCGGTGAATTTCCCGGTCAGTCATGCGCCAGTCATATCGACCACTGCAGAGAATGCCTGAACACACCGTTTTCCGTGGGAGCGAATTTATTCGCGAAGGCGTCCGGTCTGCAAAATATTTGCGTCTGACACACCGCTTTCGCGAA
>NZ_JAWHNU010000032.1:33358-67129 GCF_032582135.1 Pseudomonas syringae group sp. J309-1
CACTCAGCATAAGTGCCTGAGCGCACCCTTTTCCGTGGGAGCGAATTTATTCGCGAAGGGGTCCGGTCTGCAAAATATTTGCGTCTGACACACCGCTTTCGCGAATGAATTCGCTCCCACTGGTTTGGTGTTTACAACCTCTGATTACATCGACAAAAACCGCGTCGCCCTTCTCCACCACGGGCGTTTCTCGCGGGTTTCGTGGAGCAGGATGTTGGGCATGTCTCGCAGGCGAATCCACGACTCGTCCTGCCAGTGCAGCAGGTTCATCGAGGCACCGTCCCAATCCAGCACGCCGAGGATCGGCCGTTCGGTGCGGCCGGGATTCTGCACGTCACGCAGCACAGGCACGACCTGCAGCGTCAGCCATTCGCGCAGTTCACGATTTTGTGCGGAGGGGTGATAAATCAGTAGTGCGTATGCGCCGGACTCGTTGACCATCAGGGTGTCCTGAGTCGAGCCGTAGCAGTGCAGCGGCAAGGTGCGACACTCGTCACGTCCGAGCTTGCGGGTTTTGCGTTCGTCGATGAACAGGCCCATCAAACGGCCCAGATCACGGGCACAGAACCAGGCCTGGTTTTCCAGCATGAGCGCGTGGAGCGTGAGGGTTTGGCGGGTGAATAGGGTTGGGATGAAAGGCGTCGTTTCAGTTGTCGGCATCAGTCTATTTCTCTTTGCTGGTTAGACTGCCAGCTACCGTCGCCAAACGGATAGGGTGGCAGTTGTACGCAGGTTGGCGAACCGGAGCAAAGAACCGGCAGACCCGAAAGTCTCCCACGTACAACCGCCATAGCGGATCGCGGGCAATAAATGCCCGCTTCCGAATGGTACACGCTATACATCATTGCTAGCCGGATCGCCAAATCCAGTGCTGAGTTATTCAGCAGCCGCGGAGGTTACGGCGCACGCCCCGTGCCCGGCAAGACAAGAAATGTAAAAACCGGGCGATCGAACCAGCAGTGTCCATTGGGGACAAGCAGCAGAACTCGATGCCAATGAGCAACGCGCATCCCTAAATTCGATTTAGTGGTTATAGTCACCACCATTTCAAGCATTCAACCAATGCCTGGATTGGCCAAGACAGCAAGCAGCATATTGAAGCAAGCCTCGCTTTGGTGAGCGGGGTCCCATCCAGTCCCAGGGAGGACTAAACAGTGCTTTATCCCATCGCAATTCTTCCCGGTGATGAGCAGCATGCGTGGGGTGTTGAGGTTCCAGATATACCCGGCTGCTTCTCTGCCGGTGACGACCTGGACGACGCCATGGCGATGGCTCGCGAAGCCATTGAGGGTCATCTGGAGATTCTGGCTGAGGATGGTTCGGCTATTCCGACCGCTCAGAAAGTAACCGTACACGCGCAAAATCCGGAATACAAAGGCTGCACATGGGCGTTGGTGGACATTGATATCACCAAATACATGGGCAAGTCCTAGAAGCTCAACATCACCCTTCCAGCACACTTGCTGACCCGGATTGATGAATACGTGAAACATCATCCGGAAGAGAAAAGCCGCTCGGGATTTTTGGCTTCGGCAGCGCTCAGGGTTTTGCATGAGGTGCGAGGTTAAGACGCTAAACGTTACACCAGCGAACCGTTAGGCGCATCGTAAATACCTGACTGCACCGTTTTCTGTAGGAGCTGCCGAAGGCTGCGATCGCGGTGTGTCAGGGATAAACGCTTCGCAGCCTTCGGCAGCTCCTACAGAAAATGCATTTCAACCCAGTAGTTTGCATGTTGCTAGCGAGGCGGATCGTCAGGTATGCCGCCTCGCCAACAAGTTGCCTTCTACAAAAATAGACTTCAATCCTCTGCGAACCCCGCAAACCACCCGTGAAACAGCAACCGCACCGCATCCGTCCAGCGGGTCCACCAGCTTCCTGCCTCAACACCTTCCAAAGCGATCAACGGCCGGGTTGCCAGTTTCTGCTCGCCATCAAACACGTCAATGCTGCCGACCACTGCGCCTTTATCCACAGGGGCAATCAGCGGGGCATCAATGTGGACGCGGGTTTCAGGTTTGTGCGACCCCTTGGGCGTTGTCAGCGTGATGTCGTCTAGAACGCCCACGGCAAGGGTATTTTCAGTGCCCTTCCAGACTCTCGGATGGCTCAACGGCTGAAGCGCTTTCTCGAAGGTCTGGTTCTCGTAAAACCGGAAACCATAGGTCAGGAGTTTCTCGGTATCCGTCGCACGGGCCAGCGTTGAACTTGAGCCGAACACCGCGGTGATCAGGCGCCGACCATCCCGCACGGCGGAGGTGACCATACAGTAACCCGCCGCCTCGGTGTGCCCGGTCTTGAGGCCGTCAACGGTTTTGTCACGCCAGAGCAGCAAGTTGCGATTGGGTTGTCGAATACCGTTCCAGGTGAAGTGCTTTTTCTTGTACAACGGATAGTACGCCGACTCGTCGTTGATGATGGACTGGGCCAGCATCGCCATGTCATGGGCAGACGAGTAATGGTCAGGCTCTGGCAAACCTGTCGGGTTATCGAAGTGCGTGTTGCTCAACCCGAGGCTTTGCGCCGTTTTGTTCATCAGGCTGGCGAAGCTGTCAGTACTGCCCGCAATGTGTTCGGCCAGCGCGACACTGGCGTCGTTGCCGGAATCGATGACGATGCCTTGCAGCAAGTCATGGACACTGACGGTGCTGCCCGGATCCAGGAACATTCTGGAGCCTTCGGTGCGCCAGGCGTTTTCGCTGACAGTGACCAGTTCGTCCGGTTTCAATTGCCCGGCCTGAATATCCCGGGTGGCCACGTACACCGTCATCAGCTTCGTCAGGCTGGCAGGAGGAAGACGCTCGTCCGCGTCGTGTTCAACAATGACATGGCCAGTACTGGCGTCCATCAACACCCATGCGCTCGCTGACAACTGGGGCGGGGAAGGAATCATGGCGCCCGGCGTGGGAGCGGCCATGCCGACGTTCGCCCACAGGGCACAAACAGAGATCAGGCTGATCCGCAATAACAGTGGTTTCACAGGAAGCGGGTCCAGATTGGCAGAAGGTCCGCCAAAGTAGGTGATGACCTGCCCTGTCTCAAATTAAGCAAAGTTAAGAAAAGTTTAAGCGCACCAATACGTTAGTCAGATTCGCGGACAGTCGATCACGACCCGTGTACCGCCTGAGTCAGAGGCTTGAATCTGCAGGGTAAACGCGTGCAGGCGCACGACCGCAGCCACTAGCGAAAGACCGAGCCCGTAACCCGGTTGCTGACGGCTGGCATCGCCGCGATACAACCGGCGCAACACACTTTCCCGTTCGGCTTCGGGGATCCCCGGACCGTCGTCAATGACTTCGATGCGCAGAATGTCGCCCACCACATTGGCCCGCAGACAAAGACGCCCGCCCGGCGCGGTGAACTTGATCGCGTTATCCAGCAGATTCGTCAGCGCCTCAAACAGCAGCGCCTGATCACCTTTCATGAGGGGTAAATCAGCGCCTAGTTCAAGCGCAAGCACCTGACCTTTTTCCTGCGCCATGGGTTCGTAAAACTCGTGGGCCTGGCGCAACAATGCGTCGGGCTGGAATGACGCAAAGGCCAATCGCCGGCGGGTGTCTTCCAGCTCGGAAATCCTCAGCAACCCCTGAAAACGGAACATGATCGCTTCGCTCTCTTCCAGGGCCAGGCTGAGGCTTGATGCATGAGCATCCGTCATGGGCAATTGCTGCAATTGATAAAGCCGCGCACGCAGACGCGTCAACGGTGTGCGCAGGTCATGGGCGATGCCATCGCAGACGCTTTTGACCTCGTGCAGCAACCGCTCGATATGTTCGAGCATGGTGTTGACGGCGCTGGCCAGCATATCCAGTTCATCCCGTGCGGGCGACAGAGGCAGCCGCTCTGACAGGTTGCCGGAGACAATCCGCTCGGTACTGCGCTGCAGCCTTTCGACCCGGCGCAATGGCCTGCGTCTGAGTAATTGCCAACCGATCAAACCGGGTATCAACGTCAGAGACAGTCCCCAAAAAAGTGCCTGACCAATGATCCCTGCGACCGCCGAGATGGAACCGCCGTCACGGGCCAGCACCAGTATCCGGCCGTCATTGCGACGCTGCAGAAAGGCGTGACTGCTGCGCGTTTCGCTCACCGTGTCCGCGATTCGCAAACCGCGTTTCAGGTAATGCACACGACCATCGTCCGGCAAGCTGGACCGCAGCTTCAACAGGTTGCCGGCGATGTACTGCCCGTTGCCTTCAAACAACCCATAGGCATCAATGCCGGGAATGGAATACGCCTCACTGCCCTGCAATTCATCAAGCAGGCTGGCGTCATCGATTTTCTGGTAATAGTGCGCACGCTGCATCAGCGTGCGCTCGGCCACGGTGCCGAGGTAATCGGAAATCTTCCAGTACAGAACGCCGGTGAACACCGCGCCCCACGCCACGAAGAACAACGCATAAAGGCCAATCAGCCGGCTGTTGCTGGAGCGCCAGCGCTCAGTCCTGGGTGCCAAGCACGTACCCCGATCCACGAATGGTATGAATCAACGGCGCACCGGGGCCTTCGATCTTTTTGCGCAAGCGGCCCATGTGGACATCAATAATGTTGGTGCCGGGATCGAAGTGATAACCCCAGACCTCTTCAAACAGCATAGTGCGCGTCACTTGCTGCCCGGCATGGCGCATCAGGTACGTCAGCAACTTGAACTCGGTTGGCAGCAACGTGATGCTCTCGCCGGAGCGCGACACGCTGTTCTCGATCAGGTCGAGGGTCAGGTTGCCGACGGTAAGCTGATGGATCTGCGAGTCGGCTGTCGGGCGTCGCAACAGCACTTCCAGGCGCGCAACCATTTCGACCATCGAGAACGGTTTGGTCAGGTAATCATCACCACCGCAGCGCAACCCTCTGACGCGCTCGTCAACGTCGGATAACGCGCTGATCATCAATACCGGCGTGCGGATGCCGAGGCTGCGCAACGTGGTGACAATCGTCAGGCCATCGAAGTCCGGCAGCATTCGGTCCAGGGTAATCGCGTCATAGCTGCCCGCGATTGCCATGGCCAGCCCGTCACGCCCGGTGCTGGCTCGTTGCACGTCAAAACCATGAGCCTGCAGCTCGGTGGCGATGGATTGTGCGGTCACCTCATCATCTTCGATGACCAGCGCCTGATTCATGATTTTCCCCGCTGACAGTCCGCGCATGCGGCGTTAAAGAACCGCGAGCCTAGGGAGTTGGTCACGGTGGGTAAACTAAATATTTATTAACGCAGGGTAACTTTTTCAGCGTGGGTGTGGGGTTTAGTGTCGCGTTTTTCTTCAACGAGTCCCCTGCCATGCCACGCTTGCTCACGCCCCTCGCCTTTTCATGTGCACTGCTTACAGCCTTCGCGGCCCATGCAGCGCCAGTGCCCACGCCGACCACTCTGACTGTTCTGAGCTCCGGCGGCATCATGGGTGCCGTTCAGGGGATCGCGCCGGACTACGAGAAAGCCACGGGCGTGAAGCTGAACATTGAAGCGTCGCCCTCCATGGGGAAAACACCTCAGGCCATTCCTAACCGGCTGGATCGAAAGGAACCGGCAGACGTTGTGCTGATGGTCGGTTCTGCTCTGGATAAACTTGTCGCGCAGGACCAGGTCGATAAAGCCAGCCGCGTCGATCTGGGCAAATCCTACATCGCCATGGCCGTGCGCAAGGGCGAGACCAAGCCTGATATTTCCACCATGGACGCGTTTCGCAAGGCGCTGCTCGACAGCAAGTCCATCGCTTACTCCGATAGCGCCAGCGGCGTTTACCTCTCGCGCATTCTGTTCCCGAAAATGACCCTTGGCGCTGACTTTACTGCCAAGGCGCGGATGATT
Organism: Pseudomonas syringae group sp. J309-1; assembly: GCF_032582135.1. NCBI lineage: Bacteria > Pseudomonadati > Pseudomonadota > Gammaproteobacteria > Pseudomonadales > Pseudomonadaceae > Pseudomonas > Pseudomonas syringae group sp. J309-1. The sequence goes on from NZ_JAWHNU010000032.1 coordinate 39,162, forward strand.
CCTGCCGAACCGGTCGGTGCCGTTGTCGCCCGCAAGGAAGCGCAACTTGGCTTTCAGCAGCTCAGTGAACTCAAGCCTGTTGAAGGCATCGACATTGTTGGCCTGATCCCGGATCAAGCGCAGCAGATGACGCTTTATTCGGGTGCTGTTACCCGCTCAACCGAGCATGCAAAAGAGGCTCAGGCGCTGCTGAAATACATGGCCTCCAAGGAAGGCGCAAAAGCTATTGAAGACAGCGGTTTGAAGCCGGTGACAACCCGGTAAACCGGAAACCTGTAGGAGCGCCACCCCGGTTGCTCCTACGGGGATTGCATTGTGCTCGATTGAAGATCGCCCCGTGCCCCTGACACGGCGCTGTCTCGCGGCAAATACGATTCCAGGTGGGACCGAATTCATTCGGGAAGGCGGTGTTAAAGCGATACATAAGCTGCGAATGTACCGGCCCCTTCGCGAATGAATTCGCTCCCACAGGGATTAGCGCTTGCAGACCAACATAGAATCCCCCACCTAAAACCGTCTCCATACCATGAGTCGAATTTTGTTTCGATAAATGGGGCCGTTCACCAAAGCGCTATGTCATAGGTGATGTAGATCCGGTTGCTATCACGGCCTCGGGCAAAGTCCGAGCGGTACACGTAGTTACGCAGTTTCACACCAAGTCCTTTCAACGTCCCACCTTGCAGCACGTAAGCCAGCTCTGCATCGCGTTCCCACTCTTTCAATTGCTCAGCGCCCGACTTGCCGTTGTCGCCACTCAGGTAGCGCGTCGAGAATGTCAGACCCGGCACACCGACTCGTGCGAAGTCATAGCCATAGCTGAGCATCCAGGTCTTTTCATCTTCCTCGATGAACTTGCCGATCCCGACGTTACTGAACGAATACACGGTCGCGCCACTGATATAGGGCAGGCCCGCATCGCCGCTCAAGGTCTGATAACCGCCGCCAAAACTGTGCCCGGCCAATGCATAGGTCAGTTGCCCGCTGAGCATGTCGTTATCGATTTTGCCGCCACGTCCCGTTCCGGCATCGACGCTGTTAAAGTAACGCAGGTCGCTGGTCAGCACGCCGGATCCCAACGGCAAATCATGCTGGATCGATGCAAATTGCTGGCGGTAAAAATTTTCCAGTTCACCGTAGAAGTAACTGAGCTTGATGCTTTTACCGAGTTTGTAATCGCCACCCACGTACGAGAAGTCCGAACCTCGGCCGGTGAATCCGTCGGGAATGATGGAGCGGCTGTCCGACGAATCGCGAAGTTTGAATTGATCCAGGTGACCGCCCGTCAGGGTCAGGTTGTCGATGTCGGTGCTGGTGAATTGAGTGCCCTGGTAGGTCTGAGGCAACAGGCGCGCATCGTTATAAATAAGCACCGGCGTTTTGGGCAACAGCGTGCCGTACTTCAGCGTGGTCTTGGCCAGACGCACTTTCGCCGCCGCGCCGAGACTCGCGAACTCATCGGCCGCACGGCCATCGTCATGCACGGGCAGCAAGCCAGTGCCGCTGCGGCCCTTGCCTGAATCGAGCTTGACGCCCCACAGGCCCAGCGCGTCGATGCCAAAGCCCAATGTGCCTTGAGTAAAACCGGACTGGTAGTCGAGCAGAAAACCCTGCGCCCATTCGGTGCGTTCACTTTTGGCAGTTCTGGCAGCACGAGCGCTCAGGCCGTTTTCGTCACGGAAGTTCTCGTTGAAATAAACGTTGCGCAGTTGCAGCTTCAGCTTGCTGTCTTCGATAAACCCTGCGGCTTCCACACCCGCCCACGGCAACAGGGTCAACAGCGGCGCGCTCTTTATAAAAGTTGTAGTTCCACGCTTGGAAAACATACTCATGCTTAATACTCATTGTTGTTATTGGAGATGCAGTGATCCGCACGCCCTGTTCGGGGCGTGTGGTTGGTTCAGTCATAAGTGGCTGCAAACAGAGTTGTTGTAGGAGCTGCCGAAGGCTGCGAAAGCGGTGTGTCAGGATGATCGCTTTCGCAGCCTTCGGCAGCTCCTACAGAAAATGCATTTCAGTTGTTTAAATCAAACAAACAACGTCAGCGCACCGGTCAGCAGCGCCAGGGCCGTGACCACCAACGACGTCAGCACCGCCCACTTCACCGTGGCTTTCTGAAAGTCGCCGATATCGCGGTCGATCATGCCCATCAGCAGCAGCGTCGAAGCCACCAGCGGACTCATCAGATGCACCGGCTGCCCCAGAATCGACGCCCTGGCGATCTCCAGCGGGCTGATGCCATACGCCGCTGCAGCATTGGCGAGGATCGGCACCACGCCGAAGTAGTAAGCATCGTTGGACAATACAAAGGTCAGCGGCATGCTGGTCAGTGCGACCACCAGCGGGAACAGGTGGCCCCACTCCGGCGGAATCCAGGCCACCAGTGTTTGCGCCAGCGCGTCGACCATTTTGGTGCCCGAGAAAATCCCGGCGAAAATACCGGCTGCGAAAACCAGCAGCACCACGGTCATGGCGTTGCCGGAGTGGGCCAGGATGCGTTCTTTCTGAATATCCAGTTGCGGATAATTGATCATCAGCGCCAGCACGAAGCCGATCAGGAACAGAACGGCCGAGTGCATCAGGCCCATGACCAAGGCGATCATCACGGCAACAACCAGCGCCAGATTGACGTAGGCCAGCTTGGGACGCTTGTGCGGGGTATCACCGAGAATCGCCTCGATGTAGCAGTTACCGCCGCCACTTTGCAGGTCGACGTTGCCGATACGTTTACGCTCGGCGCGCCCCAGCCAAAAGGCAGTAAAAACTACCCATGCTGCGCCGCCGATCATGGTCGGCAGCAACGGGATGAAGTACTCACCGGCGTCCAGCCCCAGCGCAGCAATGGCTCGTGTTGCCGGGCCGCCCCAGGGAGTCATACCGCTCATGATGCTCAACGAAAGCATCGCAACGATGCCCAGGATCATAGGGTTCATGCCGATGCGTTTGTACAGCGGCAGCATCGCCGCGCAGGTGATCATGTAAGTGGTGGTGCCGTCGCCATCAAGGGCCACGGTCAGCGACAACAAAGCGGTGCCCACCGCGATTTTCATCGGGTCGCCGTTCACGCGTTTGAGGATCTTGCGAATCAGTGGATCGAACAGTCCGGAATCGATCATCAAGCCAAAAAACAGGATCGCAAACAGCAGCAATGCTGCGGACGGCGCGACCATTTTCAGGCCATCGAGCATCATCTTGCCGGTGGTGCCGCCAAAGCCGCCAATGACTGCAAACACGATCGGAACGATCGTCAACGCCACGATGGGCGACAAACGTTTGGACATGATCAGGTAGGTGAACACCACGACCATGGCGAGGCCAAGGAAGGCAAGCATAGGGTTATTCTCTTGTTGTTATTTATGGACAAACGAACGCCGCCGGGCTGGTCGGGCACCGTGTAAACGGTGCTCGACCCGCTCGTACAACTATCGATTGAATTAAGGGGTGATCAGGTGCGTTCAGCCACCGGCGCAGCGCTCTCCCATGGAGCAACATCGGGGCTAGGCATCGCGGCTTTGCCATCGAGCCTTTGCATCAGGACCTGACGGTCACAGGCGTTCTCCGAGAGGGAAATCACCACGGTGGCGACCGCGTTGCTGGCCAGGCTGGTCAGTGCACGCGCTTCGGACATGAAGCGGTCGATGCCAATCAGCAGCGCCAGGCCCGCCAGGGGAATGTCGTGAATAACGGTCAGGGTCGAGGCCAGTGCGACAAAACCACTGCCGGTCACGCCCGCCGCACCTTTGGATGACAGCAACATGATCGCCAGCATGGTCAGGGTCTGGGTCATGCTCAGCTCGATGTTGCAGGCCTGAGCGATGAAAACGGCAGCCAGTGACAGGTAAATCGCCGTGCCGTCCAGGTTGAACGAGTACCCGGTTGGAAGTACCAGGCCCACCACGCCTTTCTTGCAGCCCAGTGCCTGAAGTTTTTCGAGCATGCGCGGCATGACCGGCTCAGTGGACGAGGTGCCCAGTACCACCAGAAACTCTTCGCGGAAATAACGCAGCAGCTTCCACAGGCTGAAGCCGTTGGCGCGGCAGATACCGCCTAGCACGATAAAGACAAAGAACCCGCAGGCGATGTACAGCGTCATGATCAGCTTGGCCAGCGAGCCCAGCGACGTAATGCCGTACTGGCCAACGGTGAAGGCCAGTGCACCAAAAGCACCGATCGGGGCAAAGCGCATCAGGTACGAGAAAATCTTGAACACCATGTGCGAAGCCGACTCAAGCACATTGAGTACCGGCTTGCCGCGCTCGCCCAGTGACGACAAGGCGAATCCGGACAGCACCGCGATGAACAACACCGGCAACACTTCACCCTTGTTGAACGCACCGATGAAAGTGTCCGGAATGATGTGCATGAAAAAATCGACGACGCCCAGTTTCGCGGCGGACTCGGTGTACTGGCTCAATCCTGCCGTGCTCAACTTGCTCGGGTCGATGTTCATGCCTACGCCCGGCTTGAGCACGTAGACCGCTACCAGGCCGATGAACAGGCTGATCACGGTAAGGACCAGAAACAACAGCATGGTCTTGCTCATCAATCGCCCGAGCGACCGCTTGTCACTCATCCCGGCAATACCGGTGACGATGGTGCAGAACACCACCGGCGCGATCATCATCTTGATCAGTTTGATGAACGCGTCACCCAGAGGCTTGAGCGCTACGGCTTGTTGACCCCAGAAATGTCCAACCAGGACACCGAGAACCACGGCGCAGATAATCTGAAAGTAGAGCGATTTTGCGATTTTCATGATGCATCACCCATTATTGGTGTTGTTCTGATGCGGTACTGAATTTCATGTCATATCAGGCAGAGCACGGTGTTACTGAAACTAAACTTCAACCCGCCAGGCGTTGCGCGGCAGGCGCATAAACCTCACCGGAAAACAGACGACGTGCGGTGCGCACAACCGAGGCACGAATCGTTTGCCCGTTTTCCCCCACGTAAGCCAGCGCGACCTGAATCGAGCCGCTCGGGTGTTCGATCCGGACCTGCTGCAAGCGCGGTGACTCGCTGCCAATTCCGAGCAACTTCGCGACCACGGTGCCGTCACTGACGCAAGCAGTGGCCAAGCCGATGGAACCGGTAATTGCCAACGCCTTGTGGCAGTTATGCGGCATGAAGTAACGAACCTTGAGGGTCCCGCCCGCATCGGGCTTCGAAACCAGTACTGGCTTGGGAATCACTTTATCGCTGACATCGCCCAACCCCATCGCCATACCTGCGCGCAGACGCAGGGCTTCGAGTTTGCGCAGGAATTCCTTGTCAGCGTCCAGCTCCGCAGGCGTTTCGTCACCACGTTTACCCAGCAGCGAGGCTTCGATGATGACCATCGGCATTGCCATGTCGATGCAGGTCACCGGCACGCCATCAAGGATGTCAGTCTGTTGACCCGTTGGGAACAGTTTGCCGGTCTTGCTACCCGCTGCATCAAGGAACGTCAGTTGTACGGGGGCTGCCGAACCTGGCACGCCATCGATACTGGTCTGGCCTTCGTAGCTGACCTGACCGCCAGGCGTGTTGACATCAGCGCAGACGAACGTGCCGGTATTGAGGTTACGAATCCGCACCTGTGTAACATCGCCACTCGCCTTGACCAACCCCTGTTCCACCGCAAACGGGCCGACAGCACAGAGCATGTTGCCGCAGTTGGGCGCGGTATCAACGCGACGCTGCGAAACCATGACTTGCACGAACAGGTAATCGACATCCGCGTCTTCGTGGGGCGAAGGGCTGACAATCGCCACCTTGCTGGTTTGTGGGCTACCGCCGCCAATACCGTCGATCTCCAGCTCATGGCCGGAGCCCATCAGTGCCAACAGAAGCTCATCACGCTCAGCAGTCGAAACAGGCAAATCACTGGCAAGAAAAACCGGCCCCTTGGAGGTGCCGCCGCGCATCAGGACGCAGGGAATCGGTTGCATATTTGCAGACTCTTGTTGATCAATTGGGGTAATTGATGTGTTGAAAGCAAGAGTCCCACGGATGTTTTGCCTTATCCAATGCAAAGATCGTAGCGATTATTCCACTTTGGTAAATAATAACCTAACCTATCAAACTGCCCATCGCTAACCACTGACAGGAGAATAAAAGTGGAATATGAGCTGCAAGATATCCGATCATTCGTGAAAATCGCCGAACTGGGTAGTTTTCATGAAGCTGCCGAAGTGCTGCACATTTCTCAACCGGCGTTGACCAGGCGCATCAAGAAGCTCGAACAGGGATTGGGGACGTCGTTGCTGGATCGCACTACGCGCCGGGTCAGCCTGACTAGTGTAGGTCGCGATTTTTTCCCCAAGGCGCGACGTCTACTGGACGATTTTGAAGACTCGATTCTGAACATCCGCGAGCTGGCAGAACGGCAAATCGGCCAGGTAACCCTCGCCTGCATTCCTACTGCAGCGTTCTACTTTTTGCCTTCAGTGATTCGCCTGTACAACGAACGCTATCCAAAAATCCGCATCCGCTTACTGGACCTCAGTGCCAACGAAGGCCTGGAAGCAGTGCTGCGTGGGGAAGCAGATTTCGGCATCAACATGATGAGCGGACAGCATCCGGATATCGAGTTCGTGCCACTGGTCAAAGAGCCCTTCGTTCTCGCCTGCCGACGCGACCACGAACTGGCAAAACGCGAGTCTGTGTCCTGGATCGAGCTCAGCGAATACCGCCTTATTGGTGTGGGAAGATTGAGCGGCAACCGGATGATTCTTGACCATGCGTTGGCGGGTTTGAGCTGGCGGCCCAAATGGTTTTATGAGGTGCAGCATTTGTCGACCTCACTGGGGATGGTCGAAGCTGGTTTGGGCATTTCAGCCATGCCAAGTCTGGCGATGCCGGCCGAAGGTCACCCGACGTTGGTCAGCGTACCGCTGGTTGATCCAGTGGTCGACAGAACACTGGGCCTGGTATCGCGGCGCGGTGCCTCGCTGTCTCCAGCAGCAGAAAAATTCGTCGCCATGCTGCTGGAGCAGTGGCCGCAGTGATGCGGCAAAAACTGGACCTGTAGGAGCTGCCGAAGGCTGCGATGGCGGTGTATCAGACAGGCCGCCATCGCTGCCTCGCGGTGCTCGTGAGCTCCTACGGAAAATTATTCCAAATCAGCCTTATTAAGAAGCCCAGCATCGTCACGCAGCTTCACACCACGCTTTCACGATTAAGACTGCTCTTATGTCCGATACCTGCCGCATTCAACCGGCCGACAAGATCCAGACGTGCACCGCCGCCGCCTGAACGCACGTATTCAAGCTCCGAAGCCGTGATTAAAACCACCGGCACCAAACGCACCGGGGAAAGTGGCATGTCTTCAAGGCGGGTATTGAAATCCGGTTCAGGGGCGCCTAGCAGAACACCGACCGCATCGTCTTCGGTCACAAAATGCCTGGGCACCTGATCACCGATGTGATGCGAGAGGCTGACCCCGGGCAACTCCAGCGAGAGCACGCCGTACTGGTCCAACTGATGAGTAACGCCGCCAGCATTGGCGACTGTTGCCGCAACAGTCTGGATCACTTCAAAGACCCAACTGCGTGTGAAAGGGTCAACGTCTCCCGGCGCGCCACATGCATGTTCGGGAATATCAGATGTCTCCAGAAATAGCTCCATCTCAAACCCATTGCCCATTCCTTCAGGGTCATCAAACGGATCTGACAGACCTTCCGTGGCAAGAATGATGGAGTCGTCGCGTCGGACTATTCGATAAGCCTGACGGGTTGAAGGCCAATACGGTCCGCCTGTGAAGCTGGGGCTGATGATGTGGGTAATGACATCTTTTTCGGTGATGCCGACCGATGCCCAGTGACGATCAAGGCACTCTTCGCTCGCTGAACGAGCCGCCATATTCGCAGCGTCGGCTTCAGTCTGGTCGGCCTCGGTTTGAATGGGCTCGTCGAAAGTCGACGGTTCAGTTGGCTGTGCGGGCTGTTTGGCAGACTGAGTGATCTCTGGCTCTGGCTTTTTCATTGAACCGAACAGTTTCTTGAAGAAATTCATGTGCACTCCTTTGGATGGGGATCGCTATTTGGTCCGGGACCAGTGAGGCGAAGCACAAAATCCACTCAGTGCCCCTGAAACGCTTGGAACGTGCAAACAAAGGAAGGTTGCGGGGTCAACTGCGGAGGAAACCTAGGCGGTAAAGCTTTACTCCCGTTCCGCACGGTAACGCTACGTTGCAGGCGTACCGCTGCAGTAGACAACAGCACATACGTTACATCGGTATTTCGCAATACGCGCTCAACTCCACTACTACCCGATCATGGCGACGGAATGAGCCCAGCCTCCATAAAGAGGCTTCATATGGAGGGCATGGGCCCCATCCGAAACCAGCGGTACACATCAATGAGGCAACTGCGAATGCCATGTGAGCCATGGGTTCTTTCAGGCATTCGTAACTGACTCTATTAACGCTCATAAGTTGAGCTAACGTCTTTAGCTGACTCTCGTGCAATGCCGAGAGCTGGAGGTTATGTGTCTGATACTCACAACACCCAAACCGATATAACAACGAGTTCACGCAGGCAAGTGCTCAAAGTTAGCGCCACAGCGCTGGCCGTAGGCTCACTCTCGGCAATGGCGCTGGGCAGCAACAGCGCCGCTCAAGCGGCCACCTCAGCCCCCACTGGAAAAGGACATAACGACATGACAAGTTTCACCACCAGCGACGGCACTGAAATTTTCTACAAGGACTGGGGCACCGGTCAGCCCATCGTTTTCCATCATGGCTGGCCGCTCAGTTCCGATGACTGGGACGCGCAGATGCTGTTCTTCCTGTCCAAGGGCTATCGTGTAATCGCTCACGATCGTCGTGGCCATGGTCGCTCAACCCAGACAGCTAACGGCAACGAAATGGACACCTACGCTGCCGACGTATCAGCGCTGGTGACTCACCTGAAACTCAAAGATGCCGTGCATATCGGCCACTCCACAGGCGGCGGTGAAGTCGCTCGCTATGTTGCGCAACACGGCGCTGGTCGCGTGGCCAAAGCGGTATTGATCGGCGCAGTGCCACCGATCATGGTCAAGTCCGAAAAGAATCCGGGCGGTCTGCCGATTGACGTATTCGACGGCTTCCGCGCAGCGCTGGCAGCCAACCGAGCCCAGTTCTACAAGGAAGTGCCGATCCCGTTCTACGGCTATAACCGCGACGGCGCCAAGGTATCCGAAGGCGCCAAAGACAACTGGTGGCGCCAGGGCATGATGGGCGGCGCCAAAGCCCATTACGACTGCATCAAGGCCTTCTCGGAAACCGACTTCACCGAAGACCTGAAAAAAATCACCGTACCGGTGCTGATCATGCACGGCGATGATGACCAGATCGTGCCGATTGCTGATTCAGCCGAGCTTGCTATCAAGCTAGTCAAAAACGGCACGCTGAAAGTCTACAAAGGCTACCCGCACGGTATGTGCACGACCCACCCGGAAGTCATCAACGAAGATCTGTTGGCGTTTATCAAGGGCTGATGGTTCTTGAGTTAAACCCAATGCTGTAGGTGCTCATCGAGGTGACGAGGTGAGCACCTACAGGGTGAAATGCCTGGCTGTATTTCAGGCTATACACAGGGTGCGGATGTATGCCCTTCGCGAACAAGTTCGCTCCTACCCCTATCCAGCGTCATGCGCTCTTTATGGCCAGCCTCGGTAGGACCGAATTCATTCGGGAGGGCTGTATGTCAGGTGATACTCAGCTTGCGGATGTACCGCCCCCTCGCCAACAAGTTCGCTCCTACCCCATCCAGCGTCATGCGCTCTTTCTGGCTCCCTTGCCTCCCGAATTCAAGCCTGCTTTTTCAGCGCAGCAAGCTCACTCATCGTCCAGATCCTGCTGCCATGTGAGGCGGAACGCGCTCATATTCAGACGCACAAAAACAGCGAAATTCCTCAGCCATAAACGAAAGATGAGCATCTTTTCCGGTAGGTTCTTTGCCCATCATTTAATTGGATAAACCGCGCTATCAGCATGCTTCACGGACTCAAAAAAATAGTGTGTACAATACACACCGCGACTAAGCTAAGGGATGAGCCGATGCGCAGCAGAGAGATGATCAAAGCAATCGAGGATGACGGGTGGTATCTGGTCGCTACGAAGGGAAGCCATAGGCAGTACAAACATGCAACCAAACCCGGCAGGGTCACCGTTAAGCATCCCGATTCAGATATCCCGATCAAAACGATCAATAGCATCCTGAAACAGTCGGGCCTGAAATGATTCGCGAGATAGGTATGAACATATGAAATTCACAGTCGTCCTGCATAAAGATGCCGATTCTGACTACGGAGTGATAGTCCCGGATGTGCCTGGTTGCTTCTCAGCCGGAAGCTCCGTGATCGAGGCACTGGATAACGTCCAGGAGGCGCTTTCACTTCACTTCGAAGGTCTCGTCGAAGATGGCCATCCATTGCCGTCGCCTAAGGCCATCGATGTTCATATCGCAAATCCGGATTACGCAGGCGGGATCTGGGCAGTGGTTGAGTTTGACGTGACGCCCTATTTCGGCAAAGCCGTGCGATTCAACGCAACACTCCCAGAGAACTTGTTGATGCGCATTGATGATCGCGTGAAAAACGATCACCGCTATGCATCACGCTCTGGGTTTCTGGCGGCTGCGGCACTTAAAGAATTGCGTTGCGAACACTGAGCCGGCGTTAAGCGCGAATCGGGCTCTGTGAAGCACGCACAAAAAACACAAGGATCAATTAACCGGCACGCCCCAGACACACCGTCTCTACATACTCCTGCAACGCACTCAATTGGCGGATGGCGTCATCCCCGTCGACGCCGGTATGGAGAATTCTTTCTGCAACCGCCGGGTCAAGTTGGGCTCGACTTTCTTCATCAGGCTGGCTGGTGGCGCGGGTGGCGGTTCGCACTGCGGGGCAGCGGGCGTTGACGTACACCCGCCGAGCACCAGTAGCGACAGCAGCAAGCATGGCATCATTTTTTTCATCGGCGAGGACCTGCTCCTGAGTATGTCGGGTATCCAGATCAAGCAGCAGCTTCTGGGTTTTCTTGCGTGATTCATTGGCGGCGGTGAGCTGGCGAACCTTCTCTCGTTCGGCATCACGTTCCAGTGAAACGACGTCGCGGTCGGCCGTTACAGTGGCCAGTCTTAAAGCCAGGTAAGTACTGGATATCAGCAGCGCGAGGACTATCCAGCCCCATAGGGGGATCCATTTGAAGAGCGCGCTCATGGCACATCCCTGAAGAAAATGTGACGGCCAAGCTTGAGTGTCCGCTTGGCCATCGACGCCCATGCTGGAGCCTTGAGCAGGGTGGTGGCGTAGTAATGAGTCGCGCCGCCAGTGGGATCAGAGTGCTCGCCTGCGATGACCGCCGAAGCAGCCTGCGAAGCCAGCGCGAACTGCGCGCCAGGAATAGGTTTCCTGCCGCTCAAAAAGGGATAGTTCGGATCATTACGGTTCCAGCAACTGAACTGATAAGGCGCCCGGCATACCCCCTCATAGCCCTCCCCCCACCAGTCCGGTTTACCGTCATTGTGCAAATCCATTTCCACCCGGTTACGGATGGCCCAGCCGACGGCAATCATCCCCGCCAGGCCTTCACCGCGAGCCTCGCCCCAGAGTGTGCGGGCGAGGGTGTCGCGGTCATTTTCAGAGACCGCCATAGTGTTTTCTCCAGACAAAAAAATACCTGCTCAAGGCAGGTCAGCGTTACTAAATGGGCAAGACTCAGGGTTGTTCCGGCCAGGCAGGTGAAGGATTGTTGAGCAATACACGGTTTACTGCGACTCGATACTGTTTCCAGCTCTTCAGCAAGGCAATATCCTCATCCTTTGCATCCTCGAGATCCAAAGCATCCTGTAAAGGAGCAATGGCCAAGGTAGCGATCCCAAGTAAGCGGTCGCGTTCCAAGGAATTGGTGATCAGCACCTCTTCAGGTGATGGAGCGGGCGGCTCGACCCAGATAGGCTCGCAAGCGCTATTTGCACCTAGCTGTTTGCCCGGCGGCGCGCTGACTTTCCAATACAGCACTGCCAAAGGGTCAGTCAGCAGCTTGGCATCGTTCGGCCAAGAGCCAGCCTCTTCATATGAGGCCTGATCTTCGGCCGGGTAAAATCCAAGAGTACCAGCACTAAAAAATACGTTAGTCATACCTAAACCCCTACGGCCATCCAGAAAATAGTATTAACAGAAGAAGAGAACGCGAACGTCGCGCCGGTGTTCGTCCTGCCGCCCACTGCTACGGTGCGCCCTGCGCTACCGCCATCCACGGGAAAGGCAATTCGGCAACCGATGGTGTAAGCGGCAGCAAACGTAACGGCAACGGAGGTACCGCCACCGAGATTTACAGAGCCCCAATTGATGATGAGGAACCTCATGCCCCCACCGGACTTGTCCCGGAATGGAACTTTGACGTAGTCATTTTCTCCCGTACCGCCAGTACCAAGGCTCGCCAGGAAAGCACCTGTTTGCAGATATCTGATAGCAGCCAGAAGCTGGTTGTTGGTTGCCTCATTGGGCACCAGCCCAGCCGCAGTGATCGTGTTCAAAATTTCATCGGTAAGGGCATTCCCCCACGTCGCCGGAATCAATGAACCTATCTGCCCAGTGGTCGGGTTCTCATCTACAAACTTGCCGTTTACCAAGCCGGCATTCGGCACACTTTTTGGAAAATCCATTATTCACCTACCCCATAATTTATAAATTCAAGCGCATGCGCTGGCGCTGCGCGGCGGATGACGCACTCAAGTGCACCACTGGGATTAACTCCAAATCGCTCCCCCCAGTAACTTGCTGCAAAACGACGCCCCAGACGTCGTCGCGGGCCCGTATTAAGCGTCCACATGAACTGCGCTGACCAAGTGCCAAAATGACTCTGGTCAAAGCGGGCAGCACCGAAACGTGGAGCGCGATGTTCAGTTACCGAGGCTTGCAGATACCCCACCGAAATCGCCAGTTGCACGAAGAACGCGGGTGACTGCCCGCCCACTTCTGTCAGGCGACGGCGGACGGCCAGTTGTCGGTCTTCGAAGGTGGGGTTCACGCCCAGGCATGGATCGGGCAGACCCATGACGTGCTCCCAGTCCGGGACCAGCTCCCGCACCCGGTTTGGATCGCTTTCACCCAGCAGGTCGGAAAGACGCAAGTCTTCGCGGGCCAGTTCGAGTGATCCGGCTTCCAGCAGTTGATGAATTTCCGGCACCCGCTCTGCATCCCATGCAGGCCCCGGCGGCAGCAGTGCCTTGAGCTGCGCGTAGTACGCAGCGGCAGTTCTTATCGCCATAAGATGCCTCCAAAGGTGGGCAGCTCATTGGCACCTGGCTGTACGTTGCCGAGTGGCGTGAACAAGGTGTGATCCTTTTCGCCTGCCGCGCCGCTGATAGCTTCGGCGATGTGGCTGCCGAGCAGGACAACGCCGAGGTCGGCTTCGCGGCTGTGCAGGTCAATCAGTGCGTCTTCCACAGCGGCACGAATGGCGCCGCTGTCCGGAGTCAGTTTGATTTCGTACTGGATCGGCAGCTCGACCGGCGCGAACACTCGTACTTCCGCAGTCACCGGGCGCATCGATTCGATGTAGTCGTAAACCCGTTGCAGTTGCTCGGCGTTGGGAATCGGATCGATATCGCCGTCGCGCACCACGAACACACCAACCGTGCCCGGCCCCATCCAGTGCCTGCGTACCCAGGCCCGCGTCACGCCGGGCACTTCCAGCGCCCAGGTGACGTAGTCACTTTGATTGCCGCCATGAGGCACCACCGCGTAGGAACGCATGACCTTGGCCCGCAGTGCCTCGAGGCTTTCCTGCTCGGTGCCTCCGGTCAGACCCGGCTCAAGTACCACGAAGGTATCGGCGACACCGGCCATCGGCGAAACGGTGGTCAAGCGAGTCGCCGCCGACGTATTGCCCAGAATGCCTGGCACCACGGCTTCCAGTTTTACCGAACCGCTCAACGCCGTGAGCGTGACCGACAGCGACACCTTGAACAGCGCACCATCGCCTTCACGTTGCAGCAATGTCCCGGCATCCAGCACCGCGCCCGCCACACCGGTGAAACTGGCAGTGCCCGCTGAACTCACTGCGGGCAGATAGCTGCGCCTGAGCCGCAGCCGGGCCATGCGCAGCAGGTTTTCTTCATCGGCGGTGTCCGGCAGGATTTGCGCGGCGATGTAGTGTTGATGCCCGTAGCGACCATAGGAAGCGGCACCATTGATGCGCGCCAGCACCTCGGCGTCAGAGCGCAGCAGCGCGCTGGAACCGGCCAGATCGCTGCGGGCGCGGCTGATCAGTTCGGGAAGAGAGGGAGTTTTAAACGGCATTGATCACCAGCCATAAATTATCGAGATAAATTTCCACTGTGGCGCCGCCCGTCAAGGCCAGCCTCACCCGCATGTCGAGCCGTTCGGCACCGCGTGTGATGTCAATCAGGACGGCAGAAACCCGGCCGTCATCGAGCATCCATTGCAGTGCTTCACGGGCGTAATCCTGGGCATCGCGTTCGGTCTGTGCCGTGAGCGTGCGGCGGCGCAGCAGGTACAGCCGCGAGCCGATCTGGTCATCGGTGACCGTGGGAAAACTGTCGCCCCACCAGCCGTAGCGCTCCGGGTCGTCCAGCTTGTCGTCCACCCCGGCCCGCCGCCATGTCAGCAGGCTGATGATTGCCGCACGACGCCAGGCCAACTCGGTAGTTGCTTCATTGATCACGCTCATGGCTAGCCTCCCGGCACTGGTTTTTTGTCCGAGCCTTCATGCAGGTGCGTGACCAGGCTGACGCCCGCAGCGACCTGATCGCCCGACGACTCGATGCCCCCGGTGGTGCTGATCAGCGGTGTGTCAAAAGTCACTCCGCCGCTCGCCTTGACGCTGAAGTTTGTGGTGTTCAGATCCACAGAATCAGTGGCATTGATCTGCAAGGTCAGGGTCTGCAATTCGATGACGCGATTGCGTTTGAAGTGGATGAAATCCCCCTCATCGGTGTGCAGCGCCACTTCGCCGTTCTTCAGACCGGTCAAACGAAAGCGGCGATCTGAAACACAGATCACCACGCCGTGTGACCGATCACCGCCGATAAAAGCAGTCAGGCCCTCAGCGCCGGGATGGGGGTTGGAGGTGTAGCCATACGGCTCGAAGTGTTCGAGACCGTCCTTTACCTCGTCGGCGGTCAAGGTCATTTGCAGGGACTGAATAGCCCCGGCCGGGTTGACCAGATTGACGACTCCGCGGACGAGCGTGTTCAGCAGCTCTCTCATGTCGAAGGCTTCCAGTAGGTAATAAAAGTGGGTGAGCGATGATTTACGGGGCGTTACCCAAGCTTTTGGGGTTCAGGCAGAAACGCTTCGATGGGCGCGACAGTGAGGTCTGCGGTGGTGCCGCTTTCCCCCAGGTTGTACTGGATCTGGCTGATCAGCATGTCCTGGTCATCGCCCAGCAACCGATCGACGATGCGCACGATCATGTTTTCCCGCCAAAGATCGCCATTCGATTGTCGCCAGCCCTGAATCTTGTAGGTGCGGGTCAGCGCCTTGCCCTTGCGGCTGGCGCGCTCCCAGTCGGCGCGAGATTGAGCGAGTTCCTGAGTCAACTGGTTCTGCTCATGAATGTGCTTGAGCCGCTTGCGTGGTGGCGTATCGTCGAAGGCAAACGCCTCGACCTGTGCTGCTGCACTGGCGGGCTCTTTGTCCTCCCGTTTGCGCTGACCCGTTACACGGTATTGAGAGAACACTCCGGAATAGTCCAACTGCGCAGAACCAGTGAGAATGTTCTTCCCTAGCTCCAGTCGGTCAACCGCCCGACCGCTGCTACCGGGAGCAACAATCACTAAATGCCCCTCACCGTCATCTGTGGAAAACAAACGGGAAAGCGTGAGCAACTTGTCGATGGACTCGAACACCGTTTCGCCGGGGGTACTGTGGTGACTTTCGAGTTTGGCAGTCTGTGCCACCTCACTGAGCACCTTGATCCCATAGGGCTCGGCCAGCGCCTGAACAATGTCCTGCACACTCTGTTTATTCCATTGAGTAACAGCCCCTGTTACAGCGCAATCCACCAGATCCGCCGTAAGCGAACGCCCGGCCACAGAACGCGTCACGCTGTTAGCGTCATAGCTGATCGGGGTCGAATAAACGTGCCCCGTCAGCACAAGGTCCGCACCAATCCGAATTTCGCAGGGAGCGCCTTGCTTGACCGGAACTTCCATGTCCTCGCCCGGCCAGCGCCAAGAGACGCCCAAAGTAAAAGTCCGCGCCTGTTGCTCGATACCGGCGGTGATACTGACTGTTTTCCAGCCACGGTAATCCCTGCCGTCGACGCTGAGCGTGACGACGTTTTGCAAGTCCATGGGTTACTCCTGAGCGACTTGAAGGATCGCTGCCGGCAAAAAGCCTGGGTGAGGAATGCTGTTGCGCGCGACGATTTCATCACCGCGTGTGGCGTCCGCAAACTGCCGAAACGCCAGCACCACAGCGGGCACTGATTCTTTGGGCGACACGTCGACAAGATTGACTCCTGAACGCGCAACAGCGGTCAGGTGTTCCCTCATACGTTTGCGAACCGCTTCGATGCGCTCGAAGTGCTCGTGATCAGCCAGCAGCGCCGCTTGCCAAAGCACATCACTGAGAGCGTCACGCAATTGCGTGATGTCGGCTGCAACCGGTACTTCGGGCCGTGCCACCGGGGTGGCAACCTGCTGCTCCAGACTGGGCACTCCCGGCAATGCCGAAGGCGCCGCAACCACTGGCATGGCCGAGGCCAGACGGAGAGCATCCGCCAGCACCACATCCCGAACCAACTCACGTGTAGCAGTCACAGCTGCGACCGTGGCCGCGCCTCCCGCAGCAGTTGCCGGACTCACCAGCCCGAGCACCGTTTCCACCTTGGTCATGGCCTGGCGTTGCGAGGTTTTGAAGCGATCAAACTCGCCGGTCATGCTGGAGAATTGCGCCCCCAGCATCGTTGACAGGTTCTCCGGAAAATTGGCCAGTGTGTCCGCCAGCGAAGCCGCCGAACTGACAAAGCCGGTCAACTGACTGAACTCGTGCTGAATCGCCAACTGCACTCCGGCAATGCCGTTCTGCAGGGCGGTCATGCTGATCCGCGCTTTGTTGACCGAAGCCATCGCGTTCTTGTATCGGGTCAATGCCGAATCCAGAAAACTCCGGTTTTCCATTTCGAGCAGCCTGGCGGTGTTGGCTACCCCGACGGGGTAACCCTTTTCACCCGCTTCCACGAACGACAGGGAAAATCTCGCGATTCCCCCATCGGCTCGCGCCTGCTTGACCTGACAACCCTCAGTCGCGGTCACGGTCATGCGCCCGAACCAGGGGTGAATCAACTCCCCTGAGCCGGGTTGATCGAGTGCGTGCAACAGGTTGTCGCGCTGCACAAAGCAATCGTCTCCAATGACAAACGCCTCGAAGGTAATCGCCCGGGTTTTGCGCCCCATGTCTTCGACCAAAGGCCGATCACGCTGGGGATATTCATGCAACTGCGTACGCCGCCCCACCACCGTACTGTCACTGTCGACCCAAAAGCCGACACCACGGAACGAGGCCGACTGCAGGTCATCCCGCCAAGTCTTGCTCATGTCGCTGTCCTTTATTTCGAGAGGCTACTGCTGCGAGAGGCTGCGAACGCCCCTTTGCGATATCGAGAAGCCCGGCTGATTGGTTTGAGCCTCGCCAACGGTGGTGCCCGGTGGCGCGTTCTGGAAGTGCACGGTCAACGCGCCTTGCAGGTTCATGCGGTTGTTGGCCGCCGCCTGCTGATTGAGCGACCCGGCCGTGATCAGGCTGCCGGGCACACCGGGTTGATCAGGTGACCGCAAAAGTGAATCGACTGATGCGCCGCCTTGAGTGAGGTTGCGCTGTGCCTGTTCGTCGCGGACAAGCTGGGCGGCATTGGCCATGACGAACTGACCCGTGCCCCCGCCGATGTTCGTGTTGACCTTGACTGCGTCACTGCCACCGAAGAACGCCATCAAGGGCGTAACGATGGGCTCAACAGTCGCCCACATAAATTTAAGCCACGCAAAAACAGGCCCCCAATTCTTCCGAATCAGATTCAGAGGCGTCCAGGAAAAAAACTCGGTGATCCATCCCCAAGCCACCATCCCTGCGGTTTGAATCGTCGTCCAGACCTCCTGAAAGAAGCCCGATACAGCTGACCAGTTGGCAATCAACAAGCCTGCTGCGAGGGCAATCCCACGCACGACGAGCCCCACAGGATTGGCGCCGATAACCGTGTTC
The DNA here is from genome assembly GCF_032582135.1 of Pseudomonas syringae group sp. J309-1. Classification (NCBI taxonomy): domain Bacteria; kingdom Pseudomonadati; phylum Pseudomonadota; class Gammaproteobacteria; order Pseudomonadales; family Pseudomonadaceae; genus Pseudomonas; species Pseudomonas syringae group sp. J309-1. The sequence goes on from NZ_JAWHNU010000032.1 coordinate 57,360, forward strand.
ATGACAGCACTGGCGACCGTCGCCGCCACCACCGCCAAACGCAAGAACGTAAACCCCGCCGCTGCTCCGGCGATGCTTCTGACCAAGCCGGGATTGGCCTCGGTAAACGCCGAGACCTTGCTGATCAAAGGTCCGATCGTACCGAGGAAATCATTGACCGGCGGCAACAGTGCCGTGCCAATCGCGACGCCCAATCGCGTCGTCTGGTTATTCATCAACTGCAGCGCACTCTCGGTTGTCGACGCGCGCGCTGCATAAACCTCCTGCATAGAGCCGGCATATTTCTGGCTGTTGCCAACCAGTTGAAAGTTACGGGACAGCGCATCGAGACCGTTCACCAGCGGAGCAGCGGATGAGTCACCGAACAACTGCGACAGCATCGCGCCCTGCTTGCCCTTCTCCAGCGCATTCAGCTTGGTCAGCACATTACTGATCGTACCCTCCGCGTCTGCGGACATGCCTTGGGATACCGCCTGCGCATCCAGTCCCAAAGCCTTGAACGCTTGCTGCTGGCCCTCGGTAGCGAGGACGCCCGCTGTAAGCGTTTGCGTGAAGTTGCGCATGCTGGTCGCCGCAGCCTCTTCAGACATGCCGCTTCGAGCGAAAACAGCGCCCATCGCGGCGGTCTGCCCCGCACTTAACCCGGACGTGCCTGCGGCAGTGACGATGCGGGAAACTTTCCCCGTGTCTACGCCACCGGCCCGGCCCAGTTGAGTGATCTGATCTGCCAGCGCCACCACTTCAGCCTGGTTGAGTTTGAAGTCTGTCCGCCACCGCGCCATCATCGCGCCGGACTGTTCCCCGGTCTGATCGAAAGCAATGCCCATCTTCAAAGCATCTTCGGCAAACGTTTTCAGTTCTTCACGGGCAACGCCCGATTGTCCGCCCAGCGCAAACACTTGCGCGATGCCCGCAGCGGACACCGGCAGCTTTTCCGACAGGTCGAGCACATCCTTGCTCATCGCCTTGAACTGCTCGGGCGCCTGAAAATCAACCACCCGCCTGACCCTGGCCATAGAGCTTTCAAAGGCAATAGCGGCTTTCGCCCCGTCAACGAAGGGCTTCATCAGCCCCTCCTTGCCGGTCAAAGTATCCATGAAGGGAATATTGCCCAAGGCGCTCAAGGATTTACTCAAGGTCGAGATTTCTTTCTGCGCGTTTTTGAGCTGGGGCGACAGCTTGTCGACGCCGGTCATGACCACCATGACTTGAATGTTATTAGCCATTATTCCCCCGTTGCTCTTCGAGAATTCGAAAGGCATGCCGCTCGCTTTCCAGAATTACATCCAAAGGTCTTCCCATGAGCACCTCAGGGTCCGACCTCCAGAAGTAAGCGAGGTCGTACACCACGCCGATCAGGTCGGCGACGCCACCGAAGCGCTCTGCAGGAAAAAACCGATGATTTTCCACACCAGGCTGTTCAGGTCCGCCAGGTCCAGTTGGTTGACTGATCCCGCCGGAATGGCTGCGCACACCGCGATGTATTTGCAGGCTGCTTCGATATCCGCAACCGGCATCGACGAGTCGGAAAGGGTGTAAGGCAGCACATTGATCGCCCGACACTCCTCAGCCGTCGGGCGACGCAGGTGCAGCTCCGTGAGTTCCAGACCGTGCGCCTTGATGGCGACGGCCAGGGTAAAGGTCTCTTTGCTCATCACTGCCAGTCCCCCGAGATGCCTTCGAATTTGAGGCTGACCTTGCCGTCCTCACTGGTACTGGTCATGTCATCTACCGCGTACGCGCCGCTGAGCACGTAAGTGGTGCCGTCGTTGAACTCGGCGGTGACCGTCATGTTGGTGCCGGTTTCGATTTTTGCCCGAGGGAAATCGACGGTACGAATCGCGTCAACCTTGATGAACGGCGTCACTTCGTTTTCCTTGAAGTAGCCGACCACGACGGTTTCGCGCTTGACCCGGGACATCGGCACTTCTACCGCGCCCGTGATGACCAGCTGTTCGCCGTCGACCTTGATGTAGCAAGTACCCGCAACTTTCTGACCCATGTGAATCTCCACGAAAAAGCCCGCACAGGGCGGGCTTGGAATGACGTTTGATTAAGCGGCTCAGGCCGCGTCGGAATACTGCAGACGGAACTGATACAACAGCGCGAACACGCGCAGTTGATTGACCAGATCCGGCGGATACAACACGTTCAGGCGATTCGGATTAGTCGCGTCGCGCTCAACAATCAGGTTGTCCTTGAAGGCGTCGATGTTCTCGACAATCCCCAGACGCACCAGCTCACCATAAGCTGCGATCAGCTCACCGCGAATCACCTTCGGGGTCACCATGCGCTGGCCGGGGCCGAACTTGGTGCCGTCGTTCGCCAGTTTATGGCGACCGTATTTGCTGGTGATGCGGGTACGCAGGAAACGCAGTACATACGCCGACTGGTGCAGCGGCTCGCTGTCCAGGTACGAGTCATCCGGCTGGTTGTACGCGTTACGCTGATACGTGGTGATCGCCCGCTGGATGCGCATCGCACTGCCCGAATACTCGAACGTGGCGATGCCGCTGCCGAGCAACGACTGGTATTCATCCAGCATGAAACGGTCACTGACCGCTGCAGGCTCGATGGCCCCCAACTCACCCGATTGCGTCGGGCATGCAGGATCGGCGCTGATGAACACCGCAGTGCGTGCGCTGAACTGTGCGGCGACTTCCCATACTGGTTGCGGAATGCTTTTTTCCATGGCGCCGATAGACACCGATGGGTCATTGCGCAGCTTGCCCGCAGCGACCAAAGCACCCAGCGTGCCGCGTTTTGCACTGTAAACCCGACCGTAAATCTGCTTCGCCCAGGACCAGCGGCCCGAGGTGAAGTCCATGGTGGATTTCCAGTAATCCAGCGTTGCGGCGTCAGTCCATGGCTGACTGATAAACTCGAACGGTTCGTCGCCCAGAGCAGCCAGTGTGGCGGCCATTTCCGGCGTACCGACACCACCGGCCATCGCGGCCACAACGACTTCCAGACCGGCTGGCAGTTGCTCGCCATTGGCGGCACCCAGTCGGTTGAAGCTCAATTGGATATCGTTGCCCAGCTCGCCTTTGAACTTGCTGGCCAGCGTCACCACGCCCGCTTCGGCGGTAGCCGTCACCGGCAGATCGGTGGCCGCATTGATAGCGCTCAGCAACGCAGCAGCTGCTTCGGCGGCCGTGGCCAGTTCAGGCACGACAGCTCGCACCCGAACGCCGCCCACATACAAGTTCAGCAGGCCGGCCGCGGTGGCGGTACCGGTCAGCGTGACCTTGCCTTGCGCATTGGTACCGGACTCGATCTTGAGTGGCAGGCACCAGACCTCGCCTGCAACATCGATCTTGCGATGCGCTGCATGCATGGCCCACAACATCGAACCAGCGCCGCCAATGGCACGCGCTTCGGTGCTGCGCGAGATCAGCACCAGGCGGCCGATGTCTTCACTGGTTGCATCGTCGTTGACCTGACCGATGATCAGGCGTCGCAGACTGGAAGCACCGCTGTTGGCCATTGAGTTATCAAGCTCGGCGTAGAACAGAGGTACACGAAGATCGGATGGAATCTGGCTGAAACCTACAGTCATTTGGCGGCACTCCCTTTTGCTTTGGGCAGGGCTGAAGCCGTACCCACAATTACGTCAGCATCATTGATCCGTCGCTGCCAGTAGGCAGTCAGCGGTACTTCGTAGCCCTCGACGGACAGCAGTTCGCCGCCCCGGGCCGGATCCGGAACAGCCCGGCCTTCGGCAGGTTTCACATGCACTCGTTTCACTGGGTTATATCCTCACGGGTTTTGAATTCGAAGCGGCCATCCGGGCCGCGCTCTGTCAGGTTTCGGTCGACCATCGGGTCAATGAAGTCGATATCCATATCGACTCCCTCAAGCAGTGGCAGGCCATCGTTGACCTGCTCCTGCCACGTTTCTGGAGCCCCGGCCGGGTCACTGCGACCCAGCATGAACTCGGTGAAAAAGCGGAACTGGTAAACCACCCGGTTCTCGTCGATCAGCAACATCGAGCTACCGCTGTACTGCAAAGGATCGTCTTCAGCTTCCGGCTGAAAGCCCACCAGAGCAGCCCATAGCTGAACGCGAATGCTGTGAAGTTCCTGAGTCGCGGCCTGGCCGTATTGATCACGGTTAGCCAGCGCAACGTTGATCAGGTATTGCTCACGAACGATGTGCCGGACCACGTTGGTGGTGGATTCCTGTGCGGTATCGCCCGCCGTCAGGACATAAGCCGCGGGCATCGCAAACTGGTCGTCGGTGCGGGCGCTGTCCCACTGCAGACCACCGGCGACCCGGCCCTGAAAACCGGGGCAGCGCTCGCTTATCTGTGCAATCAAAGTTGTTACGTTCATCTCAGAACTCCAGTTTCAGAACTCCAGACACGACAAAGCCCCGGGAACGGGGCTTTGCAGTGCTGATAAAAAGTGGCTCAAAAACCCGCCGAATGCGGGCTCTCAGAAGCTATTGGCGTGCAGGCATCAAGCTCACTCTCCGATCTTCCAGACTTGCGCCAGATTGCCGTTGCTCTGGTAAACAGAACCGACAAATACCGCCAGGATCATGACCAGCGGCCAGGCCTGAACCGGCATGACCAGCATGCCTTTGCAGATGTAAACCATCACCGTGCCAGCGCTGACCATCACCAGCCAGGCCAGACAGCTCATGTTGCGGCGAAACCGTGCGCCCTTGCGGCGAAACGTGAAGAGCCGTACGAACAGGCCCATGCATAACCAGAACGTCACCTGGGTGAGCAGTGCGCTAATCAGAGGCTTATCCATCATGACCTCCAGGCTGCCCGGTCTCTAATCTGCCGCGCCGTTTGATGGCTGCCAGCGCCACAGTGACCACCAGCACGGATGCCCCGAATGCGGCGGGCCCTGAATACTTGAAAGGGCGAATCCCCCAGAATTCGAAGTCCACTAAAGCGGGGGCGAACAAATAACCCATTACAAATGACACCATCAGAAAAACCATCCGCTTCCAGACCGGCATTTCTTCTGTGGTGGTAAAGAACACCAATGCACCCGCCAATGCGCCGATGGCGGCGAGCGTATCGATGCCTGTCAACAATCCTGCGAAACCCGCACCGGCCGCACCAGCGACCACGACAGATGCGGCCGTGCTCGCTGGCTCGGCCATGCTCATACTCCATTGCTATTCCCGGGGGAAAAAGAAACCCCGCCGAAGCGGGGTGGGTGACTGCCTGTAAAAGGCCTGATGACGTGGCTGAAAAGCCTGCCTGCCGCTGCTGCCTCAGGCGTAAATCTCAGATCGTGCCGCCTTTGTACCTGCCGCCGGAAAGCATGGGAAGAGGCGATTTTGAGGTGGTTCAGATGCGACTGGAACGCGACAGGAATGTGACCACAACACGACAAAGTCGCTCGACGAATGGTTGCCAGGTCGTCGTTTGAGGAGCTTGGCAAGGGGATGTCCTGTAGGAGCCAACTTGTTGGCGAGACGGGATATCTGACGATGCAGGTCCTACGTCTCGCCAACAAGTTGGCTCCTACCCAAAATGCATTTCAAAATCAGGGCTTGCATGCGTCACGCGCTGGACGGCACGCCACGCTTGCTCGTACTCGCCATAACAATCGACATCACCTGCTCATGCAACCGCTGCACCCGGTTGCGATAGGTTCGGTCAGCCCCTTCGGCAATTCCGGCGGTGCGCATCTGTTCGCGGATCGGAACAAGTTCGCAGTAACGTTGCGTTGCCAGTCTGGCCAAAGCTGCCTGACCGGGTGTGCGTTGCAATTGCGCAACGGCGCGATCTATTGCGGTGGCAATGGTGTCCATGCCCGTGCCGCCGCTATCCAGGATGCGAGACCCCGGCGTGCTGCGCGGTGGTGCCCCGCCCCATTCAATCAATGCGCCCAACTGGCTGCCTAAACCGCCACCCAGACCTCGCTCGCGGGTTTGCTCACCCCAATGCACCATCAACTTTTCGATTTCCTTGATCATTTTGTTCCCTCGCCATTCAACTCAATGTCCGCCACAGCAGGCATTGTGAAAAAACCCGAAGCGCAACCCGCCGACCTGACCGAAGTCAGGCAAACCGTCGCAACCTGTGGGATGAGCAAAAAGATTAGCAATCGCTAATATTTACATCAACAGCAAAATGTAATTTACTGTCTGCTAACGCATAGCGATGATTAAGCCATGGATATTTACGAACAACGCCTTAGAGCCCTTCGCCATGCTATGGCTGGCCTCACTCAAAAAGACTTCGCCAACCAGTTCGGTCTGGACGCGTCTTATTTATCGCAATTGCTGAACGGCCATCGAAAGCTGGGGGAAAAGGCTGCCGCCACCCTAGAGGGCAAGATTGATCTGCCCGCAGGCACGCTGGTTTCTCCAGATACCAATGATCTGCTCGAGGGGGCAGCACCTAAAACAGTGGCTCCCGTGGACACCAAAAGAGTCATGGAGTCCTTGGGGTTCATCACCATCCCGCACCTCAACGTCGCCGCTTCGATGGGCCACGGTCTGGTGCCGGAAAATCAGGTCGAAGTCATTCGCGAGATGACGGTCCACCTCGACTGGCTGAAAACCCAGGGTGTGCCGTATTCCAGCCTTGAAAATCTGGCGATCATCACCGGTGATGGCGACAGCATGGAGGGCACCTTTCGCGATGGCGACTCGTTGCTGGTAGACCGGGGAATTACCGAAATCCGCACTGATGCGGTGTACGTGTTTACTCTGGACGGTGATTTATTCATCAAGCGCCTGCAGCGAATGACCGGAGGGGCGCTGCGGATGATCTCGGACAATCCTGTCTACCCCCCGATCATGATCGACGGCGCTGATCTGGAGAAAATCCATATTCAGGCGCGAGTGTTGCTCGTGTGGAATGCCAGGAAGCTTTGAGCCTCTGAGCCTTTGAGCCTCTGAACCAGGCCGATGAATGCGCCCGCCGATGCGGGCTTTTTTATGGGCGAGCCAAAAAAGAGTACACGCGTACTCTTTTTCTCTTGCCGTACAGCTCATCGATATTTACTGTATGTATATACATAACGCCAAGGAGGACCACATGTCCAAGACGCAAACCAGAGCCCTTGCCCCCCCTACGTCGCTTGAACTGCTTGGGGCACGCCTTCAGAAAGTCATCACCTCCCCCGCCGCTCGCAAGGAGCACGCAGCGCTGGTTTACAAGGCACCAGATGAGTCCCAGCAAGACTGGGATCAGATCATTGATGCCATCACCGAGACCGATGGTGTGTACGCAAACGTTCAAGAAGACGGGTCCGTCCGCGTGTTCTGGGACATACCGGCTCAAGATAGAGCAATCCCTTCAGAGGAATAGAAATATTTAGCAAATGCTATTGTATAAATATTTAGCTATTGCTAATTTAGCCTCGTACCCATTCATTACCGAGTACGAGTCATGAAAATTTCAAAACACCATCCTCGCTGCCAGGTGTACCTGCATCCGGCAGCAGCTTCGAGTCCTGAGGCGGTTCGGGCTATCCAACGGCAAGTCGGCCTGCTTCTGATCATCACCCTGAAAAAACGACGTGAGTCGTGCAATCCAGCCAGTGCAGATGAATTCAACCCTTGGGGAGGCGACGCGGCATGAGCCAGACACTCAATCAACTGCGGTCCGAATTTGCCACGCCCTGCCCGACTCTGAGCGCCGTTCGAGAGCGATATTTCTCCCACATATCGAGCGACCGGTATCTGATGCGCAAGATCAGCAGTGGCGCAATTGCCCTGAAAGTCACACGGCTGGGCGGTTCCAGCAAAGGACAGCCAGTGGTGTACCTGCACAATCTCGCGGACTATCTGGATGCTCAAGATCAATTACAGGCTGCATGACCCTTGCGAATGCCGCTGTCCGACAGCGGCATTGATTTCATTCTTGCAAAGCAAAGACTGGTGACCCACATCTGCGTTTCCGGCAAAAGTCATGCAGGCGATCAGCTAGCACGACATGTCTAAATCAATGCTCTTAACCAATACTGCTGATATTTAAGACTTTTTTCTGCTTATTACTGGATATTTCAAAATAATCAGCTAAGTGGCCTAAAGCTGAAACGTTAAACGTCGATAGGTTACTAACGTTTCCTCTCTCGACAGGCTATTCGCATGAATCTGAGAAATCTCAACATTGCCCCCCGATCGCTGCTCTGTTTTGGCTTTTTTGCCTTACTGATCACCGCTCTGGGCCTGTTCTCATTACAGCAGTCAGTTGGCCTGAAAGAATCACGAGAGGCACTGCAGGACAACGTATTGCCGACCGTTCAGACCATTGAGCAGATCAAGACCGATCTGGTGACCATCCGCCTGGGCAACACCGGCTTGCGAGCAGCATCAGATGCAGAAGGAGCCAAGCGCCAGCTTGATCGCATCAGCCAGGCACGTACCGGCCTGGAAACAGACGTGCGCAAGCTGAAACCTCTGTTGATCACGGAGGCTGGCCAGAAAGCGTTCAGCAGCATGGAGCGCAACCTGATGGCATACCTTGCCGTGCATGCGCGCTTTCTGGACGCGGTCGCCCAGAAGCGTGAAGACCTTATCAGCGCAATGACCAACGCCACGGGTGAGATGACCCAGGCAGCGGAACAGTTGAGCAAGGACATCACCGAGGTTTCGCGCCTGGCCGACCTCAAGATGGCCGAGTCCGATGCCATTGCCGACCAGACCTATTCTCAATCTCGCAACGTCACCATCATCGCCATTATCGTGGCGCTGATTGCGACCCTCGGCCTGGCTGCACTGTTCACCCGCAGTCTGGTTGCCCCCATTGCCAAGGCATTGGCCGTTGCTCAGCAAATTGCTGCCAACGACCTTAGCAAGCCAATCGATGTGGACGGCAAGGATGAACCGGGCCGCCTGCTGCAAGCCTTGTCGGTGATGCAACAAAACCTGCGTCGTACACTGGGTGAACTGAGCGATTCATCATCGCAACTGGCGTCGACTTCCGAAGAAATGACCGCCGTCACTGAAGATTCATTGCGCGGCGTACAGCGTCAGAACGATGAAATCAATCAGGCTGCCACGGCCATCAACCAGATGAGCGCGGCCGTTGAAGAAGTCGCACGCAATGCGTCGCTGGCCTCCACAGCCGCACGCGACTCCAGCCAGTCTGCAGAAAATGGCAGCAAGCGAGTTGGCGAAACCGTGAGCGTGATCAATGAACTGCATCAGGCGGTCGGCGTCACCGCGGTTGAAATCGACGGGCTGGCTGTACAAGTGCAGGGCATCAGCGGCGTGCTGGATGTGATTCGTGGCATCGCCGACCAGACCAATCTGCTCGCCCTCAACGCCGCTATCGAAGCGGCACGAGCGGGCGAAGCCGGTCGTGGCTTTGCGGTGGTGGCCGACGAAGTTCGGGCACTGGCCCATCGTACTCAGCAGTCCACTGCCGAAATCGAAAAAATGATCGCCTCGATTCAGGACGGTGCCGGTAAAGCGGTCAGCGCCATGGGCCATAGCAGTGAGCGCGCACGCGCCAGCCTTGATGTTGCCGAAGCGGCTGGCCTGGCGCTGAAGGAAATCACTGCCGCCATTGTGCAGATCAACGAACGCAATATGAGTATTGCCTCGGCCACTGAAGAGCAGGCGCAAGTCGCCCGGGAAGTTGACCGCAACCTGACCAGCATCCGCGACCTGTCTTTGCAGACCTCGGCCGGAGCCAACCAGACCTCGGCTGCCAGCAACGAGCTGTCGCAACTGGCGGTGGGCCTGAATCAGTTGGCGCTACGCTTCAAGATGTAATGAATGACCTGTAGGAGCTGCCGAAGGCTGCGATCACGGTGTGTCAGGGATAGCTGATCGCAGCCTTCGGC
>NZ_JAWHNU010000033.1:0-47553 GCF_032582135.1 Pseudomonas syringae group sp. J309-1
AAGGACGGTGAAGATTTCTAAAACCCGGTACCCAGTGGACCGTAAGGCTGCTCCGCTTAAGTGAACAGCATTACGCAGCAATGCGGGCTTTTTTGTGGGGGCGTTTAGGAGGTCGTTTCCTTGTCGATGGGAGTGTGAGTGTTTTAATGCTGCCAGGAAACTTAAGTTACATCTTTGGCCAGTCCGGCATTCAGATTGGCTGATATATAACTGCGCGTGATTCATTCTTTTGCCGATATAGATATTGATCTGTCTCAAAAAGGAAATGAAGATGGCTATTAATATCAGCGGTGCGGGTTCAATCACCTATGTGCCAATGGAATATGTATTCAAAATAAAACAACCAGAGATGGTAGAGAACGAATACACGGTAAATGATGACGAGGCTGCGCGAGAGATCATGAGGAATGTCGGGATTGTGGATCTCGACGGTCTCAAATCGCTTCTCGAGGGGCTGTATATGACTTCAATCAGTACGCGAGAATTGAGTAGTTTATGTGCGGGGCTGAATAATCTGGGTTTGAACGATAACACTGTGTATTCATATTTGTCTCAAGGAAATATGGATTCAGGATTTGACGGACAATCACGAAATCGCGACGTGAAATTCAACGCTATTCCCTTGATTTACGAGCAGCTTCAAAATCATATTAACTTTTCCGTCAAGGAGGGGTTGAAGAATGATAGGCATGCAATTCAACTTCTGGGTGGCCTTGGTAATGCGAATCACGTGGTGGCTGCACTGTCGTATTTGATAAAAACTGCACAGAACCTTCCCTCAATCAACGAGCAGGCATGACCTGCAGATCAATGCGCCTTCGCCCTTGCTCTGGCGCATTGACAGGCAGTTTATCGTGTTATGGCTACGCTGCCGCTGTAAGCCCAAGGTGTCTGCAAAGGATTTTCATGCCTGATCCTGAAAGTGCCCGCCGTTGTAGTCTGTCCGATATGTCCACTGGAAGATTTGGCTATTTCCTGCCACTGCCCGCCTTGCAGTTTTTCAATTCGCATCATCGGGGCAAAACCTCCATTTGCGGATCGAACCCTGGATACGATCAAAACCGAACGGCAGGTCGGTCCGTTAGAGATTGTGACCGGTCCATAGGAAACTACGGTGTCATTTGCAGGGATAACACCCGAGTAAGGATTGCTGATAGTCAGGCACGCAGCTTCAGCTTGTGACGCCAGCGCCAGAATGACAAGGGATGCCAATAATGTCTTTTTCATAATGTTCTCGCTTAATATAGTCGGTTGAAGTTGTGTTATTGAATTCGAACGAATCCGCGCGGGAAATTTATTCCGCAGGTAGGAAGGTTCTTTGATGTGAAGCGTTATTTGTAGGATGTTTCTTACATGTATTTATTCTTTTCCGTTTTTGAGGTGTGACTGCACGTAATCTTTTTCTGATTAGAAAATCAACCCTTAAACTGAAAGTTTATCCGAAAGGATAGTGCGCACGCGAAAGTGGCCTTTGCAGGCTGACATTAGTCGTGATTTATTTGTTTGATACAGCGAAAGACTGGTAGGACCGAATTTATTCGGGAAAGCTATATTTCAGGCGGCACAGAGGCTGCGGATGTCCCAGCCCCTTCGCGAATGAATTCGCTCCCACGTGAATTGTGCTGGCGCTCGTGATTTGGTTTCTTCACTCACGAATTTATCGCCTGAATTGACGCTACCGCGAGCAAGCTCATTCTCATTCAGCAAAATGCAAATCAATGGGTTGAAATGCATTTTCTGTAGGAGCTGCCGAAGGCTGCGAAGCATTTCTCCTGATACACCGCCATCGCAGCCTTCGGCAGCTCCTACAGGTCCCGCGTTTAAACCGATGACGCCTCGGTTGTACTCACTGTCCCTGTCTCACCCGAAGCCAGCGGCGGCGCCGTGACGATGGATTTCAGGTCAATTCGGCTCTGCACCAGCTTGTCGATGTCCGGCCTCGGGCGTTGCAGTTCCGGGGTGCTCGCGGTCGCCCGCTCGATCTGCTCGCCACACGCCAGCAGATAGGCGTCAGCGCGGAATGCGCCCACTACTTGCAGGCCGAATGGCATGCCTTTGTGGTCGACGCCACATGGCAGCGACAGGGCAGGGTTGGTCGCCAGTGTGACGACATAGGTCAGGGCCAGCCAGCGGTAATAATTCGCCAGTTCTTTGCCATTGATGCTCTTCAGGTAAAGGTCTTGCCAAGGGAATGGCGACACAGGCGTGGTGGGCGACAGTATCAGGTCGTAGTCCTCGAACAGCGCCTGGAAGCGGCGGTAGATCCGGGTCTGTTCCGTGGCGGCCCAAGCGCAGTCTTCCAGGGTCATCCGCATACCCATTTCGTAGTTGGCGCGCGGGTTTTCGCCCAGGGAGTTAGGATCTCGCAGATATGCGTCGCGAGTGCCTGCCACAAAGCTTTCAGCCCTTAAAACGTCGAAGCAACGATCCGTTTCACCGAGCTCCATCTGCACTTCATCGCAACTGCGAAACAACGGTCGCAAAGCGTCGATTTTGCGGCGGAACACCTGACGAATATCGTCATCCACGTCGCAGCAGCCGAAGTCTTCGGTGTAGCCGACACGCAAGGCGCCAAGGTCAACGTCTGGCAGCGCGCTGAAGAGGTTTTTGTCGACCTCGTAGCTCAGCGGTTCGCTTACGTGGAAACCGGCCGTGGCCTGCAGTTGCAGCAGGGTGTCAGCCACTGTGCGCCCCATGGGGCCGACGACCGAGATGGGTGTCCAGCCCAGCAGACGGCGCTCGCTGGGTACGAGGCCTGGAGAGGGGCGCAGGCCCACTACGCCGCATTTCGCTGCGGGGATGCGCAATGAGCCGCCCGTGTCCGAACCACTGCACAACGGCAGCATGTCGGTGGCGAGTGCAGCAGCCGAGCCGCCCGATGAGCCTCCTGCATTGAGTTCAGGGTTGAACGGGTTGCCTGTGGCGCCCCAGACGTCATTACGGGTGTTGGCACCTGCGCCCATTTCCGGCACGTTGGTCTTGCCGGTGACAATCGCCCCGGCGGCTCGCAGTCTGGCTACGAGTGTGTTGTCTTTGGCCGGAATGTTATTGCGGTAAAGTGGCGAGCCGTAGGTGGTCAGCAGACCCGCTGTGGCTTCCAGATCCTTGATGCCAATCGGCAAGCCATGCAGCAAGCCAAGAGGTTGCCCCGACAACACCGCTTGCTCGGCTTCGCGCGCCTGCTGACGGGCCTGATCGAAGCAGGTGGCGGTCACAGCATTGACGTAAGGATTAATCCGCTCGATGCGCTCGATGCACGCGTCCATCAATTCCACAGGTGAAATCTGCTTGCTGCCAATCAGGCGGCGCAACTCAACAGCGGTTTTTTCCACAAGCTCATCAGGACGGGGCATTCGGAATACCTGGCAACAGTGATTGTTGCCTCGAATCTAGAGCAGACCGAGGCTTGCCACAATTTCAAGTTTTCGAATGATTTATTGCTGTTTCGGCATGGGAGGTTTTGCTGTGCGAGACTGCTCTAGGAGCTGGCGAAGGCTGCGAAAGTATTTCTTCTGGCACACTGCGATCGCAGCCTTCGGCAGCTCCTACACAACCATGGCTCTGGGTTCGGATCACGAAGCCTTCTGGTCTCGCACCATCAACAACCGCGACGCTTCGTTGTAATCAGCCTGGAAGGCAGGGCTGCCGATCCATTCGATGGCGGCATCTTCGTCTTCATCGTGGAACATTGCGCGGTAGGTGATCAGCAGGCCCATCATGAAGTCAGTGGCTTGCTCTTCGTCTTCCTCGGCAATGACCAGCGCAAGGACCGGGTATTGCAGGAACACGGCGCACATCGCCAATTGGCTGATGGACTGCGCTTGCTTCATGGTCTGGAACAGGTCGTCGAAGTCAGCCGGATCAAAGCCGTTTTCCACGATGTCTTTGAAGTCGAACGTGCTCAGATCAATGTCGACGTCATCGAAAGGCTGGTCGACCAGCGGCGATGCAAAAATCGGGTGCACCACTTTTTTGCCCTGCTTTTGCGAGCGGTTCTGCTTGGCCTTGGCTTTCGCCCGTTGGGCGCGTTTTTGCTGTTTGTCTGGCGAAGCCATGAGCATGAGTCCTGTTGCGGCGAGTTATGACAGGCCGCTATTGAAGCGCAGAACGGTGTGAATCACCAAGGTCTGTGTTTTTTTACAGCATCCGCACGCAGAGAGACTCGTTGCTGGCGGCGCTGACGTTCATTCCCCTAAAGAGCGACCACAGCCCGTCGGGGTTATCGACTGAAAGCTATCCGGTTAAAGGCGCGTTACCTCGTCGCGATGTGCGTCAGCCGCTTTTATTAAGCGGGAGCTTGCTAGTCCGGTCTTTAGTGCTGCGCCTCTGAAGAGGGGCCTCTTTTCTCAAGGTCAGTAAACAAAACAGCTTTCACTAGCGACGAAACGATTCCACATTCCGTAGTGGCTAGCGCCCTGTCAACCCGGTCGTCAATTATGACCAATAGATCCTGACCGCCGGAGTATGGACTGCTGATGACATCGCCGGCTTTGCGCATCACGCCGCCTGTGGCGTTAGCGTTCGGGTTGATGGCATCGACCAGTAAGTTGTCGAGTTGGAAATCAAAGTGATGTTCGCGTTGGGACATGCCTCGAACCTTGGGATTTAACGTTAGCCTCGCGTTCGGTTTCCATTGGCGTAACAGCATCGCTACTTCGTCAATGAAGGTATTGGTGTCAACCGGTGCGCAGAGCGACTCCCTCTCATAGTTAATGACAGAAAGAATGCCCTCAAGGTAGCGAGCTATAAGCCTGGATGCATTATCCTTGGGGCCGGACGCCTTGATCTCTCCGTCGTCGCTGATACCCATCTCGAAAAGCTCGAGTCGGTTACGAATTGATGCCCAGCGACGCTTGTCGCCGACAGCAAGGCCAACCCCCGTCAGGTGCGCAAGGGTGTCGCCGTTGTCACTAAGTACCAGCGCATTACCGTGCTCAATTACGTAGAAGGCAACCGGCTCACCATCTGAGAATGAGAATGACGTGTCGACCTCGAGCACAGATCCGTGATGCCGTCCCTGAACAGACCTGCATTCAAAACCCAGATTATTCATCAGCCAGTTACATTCCATTATCGTCACCAAATGGGAAGGGCATCGCCGCGTCCAATGCGAGATTCACTCTAGTGCAAAAAAACTCCAGCCATCCGACGTAGTTTGTGCAGTCCATATCGCTTTGTACAGGCAGGATTTTGGATTCTCCAAGGTGCTCGTGCGGGCCAAAGAGCCGTGGCGGCCCATTGTGTGATCGCTTTGCTTTTGGCACGACTTCCAATTGGTAGATGCGCCGCTTTTTCTGCCTGCTCAGCCGGAACAGTGTGAACGTATATTTGCACCGGTCCGCAGTCAGGCCCACTCGCAAGTGGATTTCAACGGTCAGGCCCGGAATGCTCAACCCTTCTTCATCGACCGGGCGGAACGCTATTACCTTGAAGGCAAGGTTGGTCTCCTTCCCCTCAAATGAAAGCTCGCCTGCATAGGATTTGCGCAGCCTGATTAGCTCAATGTCATCCATTTCTTTGATGCTCTGGACCGATATCGATAGTTGGTTGCAGCTTGATCCTCGCTTGGTGAATTGCGCGACGATGAATCTGGCCAGCAGAATACGGAGCACGACCGGATTTTGCTGTCAGTCCATTCCGTTTCTGGCGTGTGGCTTTTCCCGATAGGGAGGAGGGCTTGAGGGGAAGACGCAGGGGGGAGCAAGAGTGAGGCTTTACGATTTACAGGCGGCAAACCGCAGCCATAAAAAAACCCGCACTAGGCGGGTTTCTTTATTTTTCAGGTGATGCTTGCACCACCTGAAATCAATTAGTGGTGCCCAGAGACGGAATCGAACCGCCGACACGGGGATTTTCAATCCCCTGCTCTACCGACTGAGCTATCTGGGCAACGGGGCGCATTAGACGTGTTTTTCAGGGGGTCGTCAAGCATGTTTTTAAAAAAATCTGAATTATTACCGTCGCTTACGACCCGCACTGCTTGAAACGCTTTATTTCTCGGGGGGAACGTAGCCTTCGGCCTGCGCGTATTCTTCGCCGGACAGGAACTTGTCCATCTGGGTCTGGAGGAATTTGCGATCTTCGGCATTCATCATGTTCAGACGCTTTTCGTTGATCAGCAGGGTCTGGTGTTTCTGCCAGTCGGCCCAGGCTTTCTGTGAGACGTGGTTGAAGATGTCTTCACCTTTGGCGCCAGGGTATGGGGCGCGTTCCAGGCCTGGCAGTTCTTCTTTGTACTTGCGGCACATTACGGTGCGGGTCATGACGACTCTCCTGCGTTCAATACGTCGGCTGCGCGTTTCAGCAGCTTCTTCACCGGGGCAGCAAGGCCCAGGCGCGGCGGGGTGGCGAGGTTATACCAGAGCCAGTCGGCCTCGGCCACGTGATGAGCCGACTCCTCGACCCTGACAAGCCACGGTTCGATGCTCAACTGAAAGTGGCTGAAAGTATGGACCAGCCCTGGGAGCTCCTGATGTTGGCCCAGTTCCAGCGAGTGTTGCACTGCCAGATGCTGAAGGTCATCGAAGTCATCCAGCTCCGGCAAGCTCCACAGGCCGCCCCAGAGACCGGTAGAAGGACGGCGATAAAGCAGAATCGCGCCGTCGCGGTTGGCAAGCATTGGCATGAGCGTGCGCTTTTGCGGGACTTCCTTGCGCGGCTTGGGGATGGGGTAGCGAGTTTCCAGACCCAGCAAATGCGCTTCGCAACCGGATTCCAGCGGGCATAGCAGACAGCTCGGTTTGCTGCGAGTGCACAATGTGGCGCCGAGATCCATCATCGCCTGGGTGTAGTTGTTCACCCTTGAATGTGGCGTGAAGCGCTCTGCGGTGGCCCACAGTTGTTTTGCGACCTTCGGCTCCCCCGGATAACCCTCCTGGGCCGTAAAACGCGCCAGAACGCGTTTGACGTTGCCGTCGAGGATCGGCGCGCGCAGGCCCATGCTCAGGCTGGCAATAGCCCCGGCGGTGGACAGGCCGATGCCGGGCAGCAGGATGAGTTTTTCCACGTCACGCGGGAATTCGCCGTCGTGATCCGCGACCACGATCTTTGCGGTTTTCTGCAGGTTGCGCGCCCGGGTGTAGTAGCCCAGGCCGGTCCACAGATGCAGCACTTCGTCTTCGGGCGCTTCGGCCAATGCCTGCACGGTGGGCAGGGCATCCATGAAGCGGTCGAAGTAATTCAGTACGGTGCTGACCTGGGTTTGCTGCAGCATGATTTCCGACACCCAGACCCGATATGGCGTGATGCCTTGCTGCCAGGGCAGGTTATGTCGCCCATGGCGGTCGTACCAATCAAGCACAGCGCTGGAAAATTGCTCGGGTTGCATTGCTGATCCGGTTTTGATTTGGCTGATTTTTATAGGGGGTTAAGCCTTGTAGGAGCTGCCGAAGGCTGCGAAATCGGTCTGTCATGAGATCGCGATCGCAGCCTTCGGCAGCTCCTACAGAGGGGGCTTCTTTAACGTTTGAAAAGTCCGCGCAGTGCGTCTTTCAATTCCGGGCTGACTTTGTCGCCGAGTTTTTCTTCGATCTTCTCGCCGATCTTGTCACCCGCCATTTTCGCGGCGATCTGGCCCAGGCCTTCCTTGTCGAGACGGCAAGCCTTGGCGCCCAGTTCCAGTGGGCCGCGACACTGCACGGGCCACTCGATACCCACGTAGCGAGGGTTCACTTCGCAGGCCGGGTCGGGCATTTCGGTTTTGTCGCCTTCGATGATGATGCCGACGCGGTAGTTCATGCCCAGCACGCGCAGGTCCACATCGCCATTGCCGTTGACAGTCAGGCCTGGAATCTGGGCCTTGAGGTCGGGGTTGTTGGCCACGCCGTTGCGGAACACCAGATTGCCGTTGAGCTGCCTGAAAGGCGTGTCCTTGCCGCGAGGCTCACCGCTGAGTGTTTTGCGGTTGAGTATCGAGATGCCCTGGCAAAGCTGTTGCTCAAGGTTGGCGTTAACCAGCACGCCGTTGGTGAGCATGAAACTGGCCGTACCGTTCAGGCTGTCGATCAGGGCTTTTTCGCTGTTGCCTTTGCCAGTCAGATTGCTGTTGAGCGTCAGCAAGCCTCTGACGGGCGGATTTTGATCCTGACTTTGCAGGAAGCGCTCGACCGGGACCTTGTCGACTCGCGTCTGCAAGCTCAGCAACGGCACATCGGGGCGCACATCAAGATTGCCCTTGACCTCGAAGTTGCCGCCGTAGAGATCGCCGCGCAGACTGTCGACCTTGACCTCGCCATTCAGGGCCTGGGTTTTCAGTACGGCATTCTGGATTTGCAGCTTCTCAACAGTAAGAGCGCCGAAGCTGACGTCGGCGTCTACATCAAGCTTGCGCATACGCTCCAGAGGAAGCAGTTTGGCGGTGCTCCAGGCGGCTTTTGTCGGCTGGTCCGGCAGCGGTGTTGTGCCCGCGCCAGCGACGGCAGCGGCTTCGCTGTTCTGTACTTCAGACTTGCGTGCCGCGCTCGCGCCTTTTTTCTCTTCGCTTTCCGCGGGGCGATAGCGATCGGCGTTGAAGGTGTCGTTCTTGAGTTGCAGGCGCAGCGCCTGCTTGGCGAAGTCTTCAATAGCGACACGGCCGGTGAAAGTACTGTCGTCGACTTTCAGGTTCAGCTCTTCAAGTGCCACGCTGTTTGGCGTGCCGCTGATGCGGGTGATCATGCCCACCTGGCTCAGGCTGCCTTCTGCCATGGCCGGGAGTGGCTGCCCAACGCTGTCGAGGAACGTCCGCAGGTCGAACGGTGCAACGGACACTGCGCCGCTGATTTGCGGGGTTTTGTCCAGATCGCGGGCGCGGAACTCGCCCAGAGCGCGTAGCTGGTTGGCGGACAACTTCATGTTGGTCCATTCAGCGACGTTTGCCGCAAGATCAACCAAGAGCTGGCCTTGTGCAGCGAAGGTTACCGTCTTGCCCTGCAATGGCTCGCCCGATGCTTCGCCGGACAAACGCATGTCGCCAAACTGGTAGCGCTTGAGGGCGCGATCCAGACGCAGTTGACCAACCAGTTCGGTCTTGGCGCGCATCACGGGTTGAGTGGTGCCAAGGAATGCGGTCAGTTTGATCGGAATGTCAGCGCCTTCATGAACGGCACCGGTGCTGAGCTGAATGCTTTCTGCAGTGAACGACTGACCTTTGCTCGCATCGACGTAATCCACCCGGGCGTTGTTCACGGTGAGGCTGTCGATATCAAGTTTGATCGGCTGGGAAGGCTTGTCCGGTTTGACTGCCGGAGCCTGTTCGCCATCTGACGGCGGCGTGCTGGTGGCTACGTCAGGGGTGGCCGGTTTGCCAATGTCTTCCCAGTTGCCATGGCCGTTTTCGTCGCGGCTCAGGCTCAGATTCAAGCCTTCAACGCGGACGTCGCTCATCTGCACCTCGCGACGCAACAGCGGCAGTACACGAACGGACAGGCCCAGCATCTGCAAATCGGCAAAGGGCTTGGTCGGGTTGTTCAAGGTCGCGACGCTGGCTTCGTGCAGCTCAAGGCCGAGCCAAGGGAACAGGCTCCAGCCGATATCACCGTTGAGTGTCAGTTCAACGTGCGCCTTGTCACGGGCCAGTTGGCGAATCTCGTCTTTATAGTCGTTGGGATCAAACAGATGGGTCAGGGCAAAGCCGAGAGCCACGATGATCAGCAACAGCCCGAGAACAAAAAGTCCCAGGATTTTGCCGAACGCTTTCATGGGCGAGTCCTTGTATTCGAACGTTTAAAATTTGCCCGCGAGTATAACCTCCTGACGCAGGTGCAGGGCTTTGGATGCCTCAAGCGCTACCCTGTTCAGCTTTTTCGGCTAATAGAGCACGAGCGACATCTGAAGTTTGGCCGCCAGAGCCTGGACTTCGGGAGGTTCGGCAGTTGCCAGCAAGCGTAGCTCGCAGCCGGACTGTCGGGCCGACTTTTGCACCTCGTTGATCAATTGTTCGGCGAAACCTCTCCGGCGCGTCGGGCTACGCACGCATAAGTGCGACAGCTCCCAGGTCACCTCGTGACGTTTCAGTAGGGCGGCAGCCACCAGTCGGTCATTGAAGCGAGCAACGACGAGCGCATTTTCCTCAAGACAGCTTTCGATCAGTTGCACCGCGTCAGCAAAAGGCGTGAACAACCAGGAGGGTGCGTCCCGGTAAATCTTCTGCAAGTCCGCCTGATCCTGATAGGTGGCCGACTGGAGAAACTCAACGACGATAGGCATGAAATGTCCTCTGGCGACGGGCGGCACCGGCGATTGTGCCCTAAATACAAGAGGCAGAGCGCTGGCGTCAAAAAAAGTGATGTCAAAACGCCTTTTTTTAATTGACAGGTGATAATCTCGCGCCGTTCGTTAATCCGGTGCGTCTATTTGTCACGTATTCGGGAACTCTGCCGATAAAACGGTCGTTGCCTGCGTGCACGGAGGCTGTGGGTGGAACGTCGACACCTTGTGAGCATCTTTTCTGGGGATATAACAATGAGTACAAGCACTGCGTTGGGCGGTTCACCCGCACAGCCTGCGTTCTTGTCCAAAGAGCGCATCATCGCCAAGCCGGGTTTCAACCGCTGGCTCGTACCACCTGCGGCATTGGCTATCCACCTGTGCATCGGCATGGCGTATGGCTTCTCCGTGTTCTGGCTGCCGTTGTCCAAGGCAGTTGGCATCAAGGCTCCAGTAGCCTGTGCACCTGATATGAGCTTCTTCGCACAGATTTTCTCGTCTGCCTGCGACTGGCCCATCTCCATGCTGGGCTGGATCTACACCCTGTTCTTCATCTTCCTGGGCTGTTCGGCTGCCATCTGGGGTGGCTGGCTGGAACACGCAGGCCCGCGTAAGGCCGGTGTTGTATCGGCATTGTGCTGGTGTGGTGGTCTGCTGATATCTGCGTTAGGGATTTATACCCACCAGATATGGCTGATGTGGGTCGGCTCCGGGGTGATCGGCGGTATCGGTCTCGGGCTGGGCTATATCTCGCCGGTTTCGACCCTGATCAAGTGGTTCCCGGACAAGCGCGGTATGGCTACCGGCATGGCGATCATGGGCTTCGGTGGCGGCGCGATGGTAGGTGCTCCACTGGCCGCAGCGTTGATGAACCATTTCGCTTCGCCTGAAGGCGTGGGCGTTTGGCAGAGCTTCGTGGTGATGGCGGTGATCTACTTCATCTTCATGATCGGTGGCGCATTGTCCTACCGTGTTCCGCCAACCGGCTGGAAACCAGAAGGCTGGACCGCACCGGTCAAGAAAGCCAGCAACGCGATGATCACCAACCGTCATGTACACGTAAGTGTGGCCTGGAAAACGCCGCAATTCCGTCTGGTATGGCTGGTGCTGTGCCTCAACGTTTCGGCAGGTATCGGTATTCTCGGCATGGCTTCGCCGCTGCTGCAGGAAGTGTTCGCCGGTAAACTGCTGGGCCTCGACCTGGCGTTCAACCAGCTTGATGCTGTTCAGTTGGGCCAGATCGCTGCCATCGCTGCGGGCTTCACCGGTCTGTTGAGTCTGTTCAACATCGGTGGTCGCTTCTTCTGGGCTTCGTTCTCGGACTACCTGGGTCGTAAAAACACTTACTTCGTGTTCTTCGCTCTGGGCTTCCTGCTCTACGCGCTGGTACCAAGCCTGAGCCACATGGGCAGCGTCGCGCTGTTCGTAGCGGCCTTCTGCGTGATCCTGTCGATGTACGGCGGTGGTTTCGCGACGGTTCCGGCTTACCTGGCTGACCTGTTCGGTACGCAAATGGTTGGCGCGATCCACGGTCGTCTGCTGACTGCCTGGGCTGCGGCGGGCATCCTCGGTCCGGTTCTGGTCAACTACCTGCGTGAATATCAGCTGAGCCACGGCGTTGCCCGTGCCGATGCTTACGATATGACCTTGTACATCCTGGCAGGCCTGTTGGTATTGGGCTTCATCTGCAACCTGCTGGTTCGTCCGGTGGCCGACAAGTACTTCATGACTGATGAAGAACTGGCCGTTGAGCAATCCTACGGTATGGATAAAGGCGCGGATCACACCACTGTTCTTGAGTGGAAAGCCGATCCGGGCAGCAAACCACTGGCTATCGCCGCCTGGCTGGCTGTAGGCATCCCGCTGGCGTGGGGCGTCTGGATCACTCTGCAGAAGACTGCGGTGTTGTTCCACTAAGTAGCTGTATAGGCCGGCAACCCAGGCCTCAAGTTGGAACGCTGTACTGTGGGAGCCGGGCTTGGTCTGGGCGGCATTCCGACGATAAGGTCGACGCGATCAAAAGTGAATCGAGTCCAGACTTATCGTCGGAATGCCGCCCAGACCAAGCCCAGCTCCCACATTCTCCCGATTTATTCGCACCAAAAAGCAGCATCCCTCCGTAATTCGTCGTCTTCTCTCTTTCCCTTCTTCTGTTTGCTTCATGCCAGCCGGTTCTGGGCCTATAATGCTCGCCTTTTTCGCCCAATGATTTTGCGGAGCTGGTGATGGCCGAACGTAAGGCGTACGTCGAGCGTAATACTCTGGAAACCCAGATCAACGCTTCGATCAACCTGGATGGCACCGGAAAGGCCCGATTCGATATCGGCGTGCCTTTTCTTGAGCACATGCTCGACCAGATCGCCCGTCACGGGCTGATCGATCTGGATATCAACTGCAAAGGCGACCTTGAGATCGACGATCACCATACGGTGGAAGATGTCGGTATCACTCTGGGTCAGGCCTTCAGCAAAGCTATCGGCGACAAGAAAGGCATCCGTCGTTATGGCCATGCCTACGTGCCGCTGGATGAAGCGTTGTCGCGTGTAGTGATCGACTTCTCGGGGCGTCCGGGCCTGCAAATGCATGTGCCGTATACCCGCGCTGTTGTGGGCGGCTTTGATGTGGACCTGTTCCAGGAGTTTTTCCAGGGCTTCGTCAACCACGCCAATGTGACGCTGCACATCGACAACCTGCGTGGCACCAACACTCACCACCAGATTGAAACCGTCTTCAAGGCCTTCGGTCGTGCACTGCGCATGGCGGTTGAGCTGGATGATCGTATGGCCGGGCAAATGCCTTCGACCAAGGGTGTGCTCTGATGCAGACAGTTGCAGTCATCGATTACGGCATGGGCAACCTGCACTCGGTCGCCAAGGCGCTTGAACATGTTGGCGCTGGCCGGGTGCACATCACCAGCGACGCCAATGTGATTCGTGAAGCCGACCGCGTGGTATTCCCTGGTGTCGGCGCGATTCGTGACTGCATGGCTGAAATCCGTCGGCTGGGCTTCGACTCGCTGGTGCGTGAAGTCAGCCAGGATCGGCCGTTTCTCGGTATTTGCGTTGGCATGCAGGCCTTGCTCGACAGCAGTGAGGAGAATGGCGGCGTGGATTGCATCGGCATGTTCCCCGGCCAGGTGAAGTTCTTCGGCAAGGATCTGCATGAAGACGGCGCGCACCTAAAAGTGCCGCACATGGGCTGGAACGAAGTTGCGCAGGCAGTGGATCACCCGCTGTGGCACAGCATTCCGGAGATGGCGCGTTTCTACTTCGTGCATAGCTTCTACATCGATGCGGCCAATCAGCGTCAGGTTGTCGGTCGCGGCCACTATGGCGTCGACTTTGCCGCCGCGCTGGCTGACGGTTCGCGCTTTGCCGTGCAGTTCCACCCTGAGAAGAGCCATACCCATGGCCTGCAGTTGCTGCAGAACTTCGCCGCGTGGGACGGTCGCTGGTAATGGCCCGAGGTAAAAAGCAACCGATCCTGTTGTTGAATCCAGACCAGGAGGCGCTTGCGGTGGACAAGCTCAAGCGGTTGTTTCTGGATCGCTTCGAACTGGAGCTCGGCTCGTTTGAGGTGACCGAAGTGCTTGAGTTTTTGACCACCGAAATCGCCCCTTTGTATTACAACAAAGCGGTTGCCGATGTGCAGGAGGTGCTCCATGACCGATTTGCTAGCATCGAGATTGACCTCTGGGCGCTCGAGAAATAGCTAGAAGCAGCTGCAAGCCTGAAGCTGCAAGAATTGAATGTGATAGACGCATGCTTGCAGCTTATGGCTTGCAGCTCGTGGCTATTTTGAGGAAGGAAAAAGCATGCTGATCATCCCCGCTATCGATCTCAAAGACGGTGCCTGTGTGCGTCTGCGCCAGGGCCGTATGGAAGATTCCACTGTGTTCTCCGACGACCCGGTTGCCATGGCTGCCAAATGGGTCGAGGGCGGTTGCCGTCGTCTGCATCTGGTTGACCTGAACGGCGCGTTCGAAGGTCAGCCGGTCAACGGCGATGTGGTTACTGCCATTGCCAAGCGTTATCCGACCCTGCCGATTCAGATCGGTGGCGGTATTCGCTCGCTGGAGACCATCGAGCACTACGTGAAAGCGGGCGTTAGCTACGTGATCATCGGTACCAAGGCCGTCAAAGAACCCGAGTTTGTCGCTGAAGCCTGTCGCGCATTCCCTGGCAAAGTGATTGTCGGTCTTGATGCCAAAGACGGCTTTGTGGCGACTGATGGCTGGGCTGAAGTCAGCACTGTGCAGGTCATTGATCTGGCCAAGCGTTTCGAAGCTGACGGTGTCTCTGCCATCGTTTACACCGACATCGCCAAAGACGGCATGATGCAGGGCTGCAATATCCCGTTCACGGCTGCGCTGGCTGCTGCGACGCGGATACCGGTGATTGCTTCCGGTGGTATCCATAACCTGGGCGACATCCGCGCATTGCTGGATGCCAAGGCTCCGGGAATCATCGGCGCAATCACAGGCCGTGCGATTTACGAAGGTACGCTGGACGTGGCTGAAGCTCAGGCGTTGTGCGATAGCTACCAGCGCTAAACCGCTTCTGACTTCCTGATACCTCGCTGTATGGCATTGACGCAGAACCTGTGGGAGCGAATTTATTCGCGAAAGCGGTGTGTCAGCCCCTGATTTATTTTCAGGCCTGCCCACTTCGCGAATAAATTCGCTCCCACAGAGATACACGTCTGGTTCGAGCAGTTGTGTGTTGTTCGATGGTTATCTGTTTCGGAGATTAAGCCCATGGCCCTGGCCAAACGCATCATCCCTTGCCTGGACGTCGACAACGGTCGTGTGGTCAAGGGCGTCAAGTTCGAAAACATCCGTGACGCTGGCGATCCGGTTGAAATTGCGCGTCTGTACGATGAGCAGGGCGCCGACGAAATCACCTTTCTGGACATCACCGCCAGTGTCGATGGCCGCGATACCACGCTGCATACCGTCGAGCGCATGGCCAGCCAGGTGTTTATCCCGCTGACCGTAGGCGGTGGCGTGCGCACCGTGCAGGACATCCGCAACCTGCTTAATGCCGGTGCCGACAAGGTGTCGATCAACACTGCTGCCGTGTTCAACCCGGAGTTCGTTGCCGAAGCTGCTCAGCATTTCGGAGCGCAATGCATCGTTGTCGCCATCGACGCCAAGAAGGTCTCGCCGCCGGGTGAAACTCCGCGCTGGGAAATCTTCACCCACGGCGGTCGCAAGCCGACAGGTCTGGACGCTGTGCTGTGGGCCAAGAAGATGGAGGATCTCGGTGCCGGTGAGATTCTGCTGACCAGCATGGACCAGGACGGCATGAAGAACGGCTTCGATCTGGGCGTAACCCGCGCAATCAGTGACGCGCTGGGAATTCCGGTCATTGCCTCGGGCGGCGTTGGCAACCTTCAGCATCTGGCTGACGGTGTGATTGAAGGCCACGCCAGCGCGGTATTGGCGGCGAGTATCTTCCACTTCGGTGAATACACCGTACCGGAAGCCAAGGCCTATATGGCCGCGCGCGGGATTGTGGTTCGCTGAGGTCGCGCTGTTTCTGAGGGAGTTGCCCGGTCGCCCATGCGTCGCGCTGTCGCGCTGCACACACGGTCCCTGCAGGAGCGCACGAGCACCGCGAGGTTTGAGCCTGTGGGACCGACCGGGGCGGCGCTCCACTTCATCCGGGAAGGCGGCATTTCGAGCGATACATCAACTGCGGATGTACCGGCCCTTCGCGAATGAATTCGCTCCCACGGATTTGTGTTTGCAGGCCAACATAGAATCTTCCGCAAGTTCTCCGTTTGCAGTGTGATAGTGCAGTGTCAGGGCAGCAAATCCATCCTTGGCGCTGAGCGTTGCCCCGACATATCAAATGCCTTGGTGCACAGCTTCACTGGCTGTCCACTTGCGGCAATCAGCGCGTCATCGAAGGTGATCGCGTAACCCTCCGGTTCATCACAGTTTGTCTCTGATTCAGCTCCGGCCTTGTATTCATAAGCGCTCAAGGTCGGGTTAGAAAAGTGCCACTGAATGCTGTGATCTCCGTTGTTCTGCCTTGTGATATCGAATTGCGGCGCTCTTGTCGGGCCGGGCTCAGCAATTTCCGTCGCGATTACCAGCGGGCTTTTCATCATGGCTACTGTGGGCGACTGTTCGGATGAGTCGACGCCGACGATACACAGCAGATAGATACCTGGCTCTGCGCCTACAGGGTCGTTGATCTGTGCGTCTTCTGCGCTCATTACGTCGCTGTAATGGTTCGGGCTTTCACAGAGTTGTGGATCCCGCACGGTTTTGTAGCGGTAGAACGGTTGGTCAAGGCTGAATGCGAATTGCCAAGTGGGCAGTGTCGCGCTGCCGTCTGCATCGTATTTCACCCGCTGGTAATAATTCACCGTTGGCCGTTTCTGGCTAAAGGTGACGCTTGGCATCAAATCACATCCAGCGGTGCTGGCCCTAAATAGACCTTGAGCGAAGCAGTGCTGCAAGTGAGCAGTCGGGCTGGCGTAATTAGTGCCTGCGGACCAGTGCGGCCGACTATTTTTAAGCTCGCAGGGCGCGTCTTCCATGCAGCGGTTTTCAGGCATAGAGGTCGCCGTACTGGTAGAGACAATTCCCAATACTTCATTCGAATAGCGGTCGAGCAATGGGCTGCCTGAACTTCCAGGTCTCAGCCCTTGGCAGTTATCTTTATAGAAGCCTCGATGGATAGCCGGTTGTTCGATCAGCGTTTCGATGGACACGTGGCGGCAGGTTGATAGCCGCAAGCCTCTCTCCGGGTATTGAGTCGGTGCGCCAACGATCAATAATTCTGCGGCTATTGCAGGTGTCGACGTCTTCAACTGCAATGGCTGGATACCGTTGTCCATCAAGGTCTGCAGGCTGGCATCAAGTTCGACGATCGCCATGTCCAGGCCGCGCAGGCGGCTCCAGACGACCTGCTTTAGCGCGTAACGCCGTTGATCGTTGGCAGTGTCGTGAAAGTAGTTGAAGTCGATGTGTCCGTCGCTGGCTTGATTGGCCACCACGTTCAGACTGTCAAACGAGACACAGTGGGCGCTGGTTAAAACATAAGCGGGGCCTGACGTGCCGGTGTCGTGATCCCTAGTATCGATCAAGGTCGCCGTGCAGTGCGAGTCTGGATGGCTAGCGTTAATGATCAGGCGACCTATGCCTTTCCAGTGATCGTTCTGGCCGTTGCTGTTTTCCAGCAGCAGTGAAGGCGCGAGGTTTTCGCGTCCGTTGCCATAATCTTTCGAATGCACGACAGGTGATAGGGCGAAAGCGAGCAGGGCGGCGATTGTGATGCCGGTTATCTGGATATTCATGACAGACCTTTGCGGTTGTTCACGGCGATTCATTTCGCGGTGAAGTTCTGTCCGGCAGGTAGTCAGAAGCCTCCCCCCTCGCGGGAGTAAATAATTATCGAAAATCTTTTTTATCTGTTTGCGCCACTCTGTTGGCAATACGCCATGTGTGCTGGACAAGCGCTTTTGAGCGCTGCACTCTGTCTGCCGTCAGCGTATGGAGAGCGCCAATGTTCAAATCTCGTTTTATTGCCCTAACGGCCTTCAGCGCTCTGGTTTTTAGCGCCACTGAGGCTGCACTGGCCGATGACGCCATTGAGGCACCGGGACGCGACTCCATTGTGCTGATGACCGAAAATCTGCCGCCTTACAACATGGCAATCGACGGCAAAAACTTCGCTCAGGAAAGCAACATTGAAGGCATCGCTGCGCAAGTGGTGCGCGAGACGTTCAAGCGTGCAGGGATCAGCTACAGCATGACGTTACGGTTCCCCTGGGAGCGTATCTACAAGCTGGCCCTGGAAAAGCCAGGCTACGCGGTGTTTTCTACAGCGCGTTTGCCTGAGCGGGAAAAGCTGTTCAAGTGGGTCGGACCAGTGGGTTCCTACGACTGGATCCTGCTCGCCCGTGTCGATAGCCCTATCAAACTGACCAGCCTGGAGCAGGCCAAGGGTTACCGGATTGGTGCTTATAAAGGTGACGCCATTGGTGAGCGACTGCTGGCCCAAGGGCTGAACCCGATCCTGTTGCTGCGCGATCAGGACAATGCCAAAAAACTGGTCAACGGGCAGATAGACCTGTGGGCAGCGGGCGATCCGACAGGGCCTTATCTGGCCAGAATAGAAGGCGTCACCGGCCTCAAGACCGTGCTGCGGTTCAATCACGCTGATCTGTATCTGGCGCTTAACAAGGCGACTCCGGACGAAGTGGTGAACAAGTTGCAGGCGTCGCTGGACCAGCTAAGAGCGGAAGGGGTTGTGGACAAGATCCTGTCCCAGTACCGGTAACACCGCATTTTTAATGTTGGAGCGCGGTCAATGGTAGGGGCCGAGCTTGCTCGCGAAGAACGATGGCACGGATTTAAGCCCCGCCGCCGCCAAGTCGCAATAAGGGGCTGCCTGACATATCGCTTCGCGAACAAGTTCGCTCCTACCGTTTTAACGATTCCGGTTTTTACCGGTAAATCCCGTTTTTGCCATGCGCAGCCGTCGCCTGATTACCCCGCACGCTGATCATCTGGCGCAAGTCGATCCACTCGATGCCCTGCGCTTTGAGGCGCGGCAGTTCGCGCTCCAGCACGTCGAGCGTCACCGGGTAAGGATGACCGATCATCACCGCCGAGCCCTGTTTGCGGGCCAGCTCAATGGCTATTTTCAGTTGCCGGGTAATGGCCTCAGGCGTGCGCTCATCATCGAGAAAGACATCCCGGGACACGCTGGCCAATCCTGTTTTTTGCGCCTCGGCCGCCGCCACGGTTTTCGCGCTGGTGCGGCTGTCGACGAATAACAGGTGACGGCGCTGCAGCTCGGCCATCAACCATCCCATGGCGACCGGTTCGGCGGTCATGCGGCTGCCCATGTGGTTATTGATCCCGGCGGCATAGGGGACTTTGAGCAGCGCAGCGTTCAGCCTGCTTTCCAGTTCGGCAAGGGGAAGTTCGGGATGCCACGCATAGGGACCGGTTGCCGGGTCCATGGGCATGTGCAGAATGACGATCTTGCCAGCACGATGCCCCTGACGAGCAAACTCGGTGGCATGAGGGGTATCCGGCATGATCGCCAAGGTGACGGGGCCGGGGAGGGCAAGCACGCGTTGATCCCGGGCCGGATTCTGGCCCAGGTCATCAATGATCAGTGTCAGGAAAGCAGACTGAGGTTTGCTGGCCTGCGTAGCCGGCGCTGCGTGAGCAACGCCAGTAATTACGCAAAATGCAGCCAGCAGCCAACGAGACAGGAGCACACGCATCGTTTAGTTGCCGCGCGTGATACTCAAGCCCTTGAGCAGGCTCAGCGCCTGGCTGAGCTGGAAGTCATCGTCCTGCGGGCGAGCCTTGGCGGCAGCACCTTTGACTGTTGGTTTGTCAGCGCCGCCATTACCGTTGCCCAAGTGACCGAACAGATCGGCTTCCTTGTACGCTTCGCCGTCAGCTTCGTTGGTGACCTTGGCGCGACGTACCACGATATCCGGATTGATGCCCTGCGCCTGAATCGAGCGACCGTTAGGCGTGTAATACAGCGCCGTAGTGATCTTCAAGGCGCGGTCATTATTCAGTGGCAGCACGGTTTGCACCGAGCCTTTACCGAAGCTGTCAGTGCCCATCAGGATGCCGCGTTTCTGGTCCTGCAAGGCACCGGCGACGATTTCCGAAGCAGAAGCACTGCCGCCGTTGATCAGCACCACCAACGGTACGCCTTCGCTGGCATCGGCCGGATCAGCCGAGAAGCGCAGTTCGGAATTGGCAATACGGCCCTTGGTGTAAACGATCAGGCCCTTGGTCAGGAAGTGGTCAGCCACTTCAACGGCCGACTGCAGCACGCCGCCAGGGTTGTTACGCAGGTCAAGAATCAACCCGCTCATTTTCTTGCCATTGTCTTTGCGGAATTTGGCCAGCGCTTTGCCGACTTCGTCACCGGTCTTGACCTGGAACTGGGTTATGCGGATGTAGCCGTAACCGTTCTCCAGCATCTGTGCCTTGACGCTCTTGACCTGAATCGTCGCACGGGCAAGCGTCACGTCGAACGGGTTACCGCCGTCGCGAACCAGCGTGAGAGTGATCTTCTCGCCAATCTTGCCGCGCATTTTGTCGACCGCTTCCTGCATGGTCTGACCTTGCGTCGGTGCACCGTTGATCTTGACGATCAGGTCACCGGCCTCGATGCCCGCCTTGGACGCCGGGGTATCGTCGATAGGGGAGACGACTTTCACGAAGCCATCTTCGACGCCGACCTCGATGCCCAGTCCGCCGAACTCGCCGCTGGTGCTTTCCTGCAGTTCCTGGAAGTCTTCCGGACCGAGGTAGGCCGAATGCGGGTCGAGATTGCTGAGCATGCCCTTGATGGCATTCTCCAGCAGCGTCTTGTCGTCCACCGGTTCGACATAAGCGGCTTTGACCCGGTCCATGACCTCGGCAAAGGTGCGCAGCTCATCGAGCGGCAAAGGCGCTTTGGCGGTGTTCGCAGCAGCCGGTGCAGTGGCTGGCGCAGCTTTGACTTCTGCAGCCTGAGCCAGTGGAGCGCCGATAACGACGGCAATAGCCAGGGCCAGCGAGGTGAGGCGGGACAGATACGGCATGTCTAACGAACTCCTGAAGGTGGAACCGACTTATCCTTGAGTGCGGCACCATTGGGCCGGATCACTAGGGCGACCCTGCTGACGAATAGCGAAATACAACGCCGGTGTGTCCTGTCCACCACTGTTGCCAACAGTAGAGATGGCTTCACCGGCTTTAACAATGTCCCCGGCGGCTTTGAGCAATGTCTGATTGTGGCCATACAGACTCAAATAACCGTTGCCATGGTCGAGAATGACCAGAAGCCCGGCGCCGCGCAACCAGTCTGCGAAGACCACCCGACCGCCGTGCACAGCATGAACCTGACTCCCCGCCGAAGCGCTGATCATTACGCCGTCCCACGTGGAACGAGCGTCATCACCGCGGGCTTCACCGAAGCGTGCCAGTAATCGACCATCAACGGGCCAGGGAAGTTTGCCTTTGACTGCAGAGAAAGCTCCGCCGTATGAAGCGCCAGCACTGGAAACCATGGCGCCTGGCGCTTTGGCCGGACGTTTTGGTGCATCATCGCTGTCGGTTCTGCTGCTGCTTTTGCTGCTGCTTTTGCTACTGCTGTTGGCTTGCGCCTGTGCTTCGCGCTGACGTTTTTCTTCAGCCTCACGCTCAGCGACCAATGCTCTCTGTCTGGCTTCTTCAGCCTCTTTGGCCTGGCGTGCCAGGGTTTCCTCAATGGTTTTCAGAACCTTGCCCAGCTCAGCTTGTTCCTGCTGTCGCGCCTGGAGCTTCTGATCCCGCGACTTGTAATCCTGATTTAGCTTGGCCAGTGCCGTCTGGCGTTCCTGGCGAACCTTGTCGAGTTCTTCGTGCTGGGTTTCCAGCGAGCTCTTCTGCACCAGCAGTTGTGCCTGTTGCAGGTCGATATCTTTTTCAACGCCTGCGAGCTGGCGCAGTGTTTCATTAAAGGTGCGCAGCTGAGTCAGGCGCGCCTGGCTCATGTAATCGTAGTAGGTCAGCGTCCGGGCGAATTTTTCCGGATGTTGTTGGTTGAGCAGCAGCTTCAAGTATTCCTGACGACCGCTTTGATACGCAGCCCGGGCCTGAATGGCGATCAGCCGTTGTTGCTCAACGCGTGCGCTCTGGAGTTTGCTTTTTTCCTGGTTCAGCCGATTGAGCTCGGCTTCGGTCTTTTTTAGTTCCTTTTGCAGGACCTCGACCTGCTTTTCCAGCTTACCCATTTCGGTTTCAGTGCCACGCAGGTCCTTCTGGACGCCGGCTTTCTCTTTCTGCAAGTCGCCAAGCGCTTTTTGCAGCTCGGTGACATCCTGACGCGCTGCGTCAATCTGTTTCTGGGTGAGCGCCCGCTGATCGTCGGCAAACGCCGGATTGAGCAGGCAGATCAAAGCAAGGGTGATCAAGGCGCGAAGCATGAGGGTGGGCGATACCGAGGAATTGTGAAAAAAAGTGTCAGGCTTAGTATGCCCGCCACACGCTGCAAAAAAAACGCCTCGTATGAGGCCTGACAGATAAAAAACCGGCATATGGCTAAGCGACATGCCGGTTTGGAGCTTTTTTACGCGTCAACAAGGATCGAATGGCCGGTCATTTCTTCCGGTTTTTCCAGGCCCATGAGTTTCAGCATGGTTGGCGCGACATCGGCCAGAACTCCGCCTTCGCGCACTTTCAGATTGCGCTTGCCTATATAAACGAAAGGCACGGGTTCGGACGTGTGCGCGGTGTGCGCCTGACCGGTGTGGTCGTCCGTCATTTGCTCGACGTTACCGTGGTCAGCCGTCAGCAAGGCTTCGCCGCCGACTTTTTCCAGCGCTTCGGTGATGCGCCCTACGCAAACGTCCAGGCATTCAACAGCCTTGATTGCTGCTTCCATGATGCCGCTGTGGCCCACCATGTCGCCGTTGGCGTAGTTGACGATAATCACGTCATAACGCTGGTGCTCGATGGCATCGACGATTTTGTCGGTGACTTCCGGCGCGCTCATTTCAGGCTGCAGATCGTAGGTCGCGACTTTCGGCGACGGGATCAGGATGCGTTCTTCGCCCGGGAACTCTTCTTCGCGGCCGCCCGAGAAGAAGAAGGTCACATGCGCGTATTTTTCGGTTTCCGCGATGCGCAGTTGGGTCTTGCCGTTGGCGGCCAGGTATTCACCCAGCACGTTTTTCAGGCTGCCTGCTGCAAACGCGGACGGCGCAGGAATACTCGCTGCGTATTGGGTCAACATCACATAGTTGACCTTCGGCTGGCGGGCGCGCTCGAATTCCTTGAAATCGTCTTCGACGAATACACGGGTGATTTCCCGGGCACGGTCGGCACGGAAGTTCATGAACACCACGGCGTCGCCGTCTTCCACTGTGACCTTGTCACCAATGCTTGTGGCTTTGACGAACTCATCGTTTTCGCCGCGCTCATAGGCCGCTTCGAGGCCTGCCACGCTGCTGGCGGCGTTGAATTCCGATGCAGCATCAACAATCAGGTTGTAGGCCGCTGATACACGGTCCCAACGATTGTCGCGGTCCATGGCGAAGTAACGACCAATGATGCTGGCGATCCGGCCTTTGCCCAGGCGGGCAAAAGTGGAGTCCAGCAGTTCGAGGGATTTCTGCGCGCTGCGCGGTGGCGTATCGCGACCGTCGAGGAAGGCGTGCAGGTAGATTTTTTCTGCGCCGCGCTGGGCCGCCAGTTCTGCCATGGCCACCAGATGATCCTGATGGCTGTGAACGCCACCGTCCGACAGCAGGCCGAGAATGTGTACGGCCTTGCCTGCACCAACGGCTTTATCCACTGCGCTACAAATAGTGAGGTTCTGGAAGAACTCGCCATCGCGAATGGCTTTGGTGACTCGAGTGAAATCCTGATAAACCACGCGCCCGGCACCCAGGTTCATGTGGCCGACTTCGGAGTTGCCCATCTGACCGTCCGGTAGACCGACATCCATGCCCGAACCCGAGATCAGGCCGTTAGGCATCGACTTGTACAGGCGGTCCATGACCGGCATTTTGGCTGCCAGAATGGCGTTGCCCTCATGGCTCTCGCTGTGTCCGAAGCCGTCCAGAATGATCAGGACCAAAGGTTTTGGCGTGGTAGTCATAGATCCCACTCGTGGCTGAAAAAGTAAGTTGAAGAACAGATCGGCATTTTAGGGGCTGTTGATCTGCAATTGCGAGCCGCGATACCGGAGTTATCGGTTCTGGCGCGATGTCGTATGGGCTTGATCGACCTCATTGTCTGACGGGCTTTGGCCGACCTTGGCTGCTGTGTATACTGGCCGACATTTTAACGCCCTGGAACCTACTGATGCTTCAGCACCTGCTTGCTTTTGCTACCAACCACTATTTGATCACTGGCGCTTTCATCATTTTGCTGGGGATGCTGATCGCCTACGAATTGAGCAAGGGCGGTCGCAGCCTGAGCACAGGTGAACTGACCGCGCTGGTCAACAAGGATCAGGCCGTGATCATCGATATCCGCTCCCCCAAGGATTTCGCCACAGGTCACATCGTAGGTGCCCTGAACTTCCCGAACGACAAGGTCCTGACCCGCACCAGCGAGCTGGAAAAGCACAAGGCCAAGACTCTTATCATCGTCGACGCAATGGGCCAGCAGGCTGGCTCCGTCGCGCGCGAGCTGCTCAAATCCGGTTTTACGGCTGCCAAGCTGTCCGGCGGTGTATCCACCTGGCGCGCAGATAATCTGCCTTTGGTGAAGTGAAATGGCTGAAGTCATCGTCTATTCCAGCGATTATTGCCCTTACTGCACTCGCGCCAAGCAATTGTTGCAGAACAAGCATGTGGCTTTCGAAGAGATCAGAGTCGATGGCAAGCCGCAAGTTCGCGCCGAAATGGTGAAAAAATCCGGCCGTACCTCTGTTCCGCAGATATGGATCGGTACGACCCATGTAGGTGGATGCGACGATCTTTTTGCCCTGGAGCGCGCCGGCAAGCTTGATGAGCTGCTCTGAGCCTGACTCCAACCCTCTTTCCAGAACTTAAACGTTAAAAGGACCCGAGATGACTGATCAACCGACAAACGGCACCGCTACCAACGAAGAAGATGCTCCGCAATTCTCGCTGCAGCGTATCTACGTTCGCGACCTGTCGTTCGAAGCGCCAAAAAGCCCTGCAATCTTCCGTCAGGAATGGACGCCTACCGTCAGCCTCGACCTGAACACTCGTCAGAAGCCGCTGGAAGGTGATTTCTACGAAGTGGTGCTGACGTTGTCGGTTACCGTCAACAACGGTGACGAAGTGGCTTTCATCGTTGAAGTGCAGCAAGCCGGCATCTTCCTGATCAAAGGCCTGGATCAAGGTTCGATGAGCCATACGCTGGGTGCTTTCTGCCCGAATATTCTGTTCCCGTATGCTCGCGAAACCATCGACAGCCTGGTCGTCCGTGGTTCTTTCCCGGCGCTGATGCTGTCCCCGGTGAACTTCGATGCCCTGTACGCGCAAGAACTGCAGCGCATGCAGGCTGCTGGCGAAACACCTACTGTTCAGTAAGTGTTTTAGCTGGACCCAAAAAAGCGCCTTTTGAGGCGCTTTTTTGTGGGTTATGAAGGCGTTGGAATATGACCTGTGCAGGCTGTGTGAAAACCTCACGAGCCAATTAGCTGGCTAAAAAACGCTCAAAAAACCGCGCTCCTACGTGAGTTTGAGGTCTGTGACCCACACAAACTTTTAAAGATTTCACGTGAGCGCGCGCAGTTTGTTTTTGTCTGAGGGTTTTCACACAGTCTGTGTGGGAGCGAATTCATTCGCGAAAGCGGTGAGTCAGGCTCCGATGATGGTGACTGACACACCCGCCTTCGCGAATGAATTCGCTCCCACAGGGAAAGACCACGTCTACTTGAATCCCAACTGCCGCCAGCCTTCATACACTGCCACGGCAACGGTGTTGGACAGATTCAGGCTCCGACAACCCTCACGCATCGGCAAGCGCAGTCGCTGATCGGAGGGCAGGGCATCCAGAACTTCAGCCGGCAGGCCGCGACTTTCCGGGCCGAACAGGAAAGCGTCACCTTCCTGAAAGCTGGCGTCGTGGAAGGGGCGAGAGCCTTTTGTGGTAAAAGCAAACAGCCGCGGATGACCGATGCTTTCCAGGCAACTGGCGAGGTCGGGATGGGTCTGCAAAGTGGCGAACTCGTGATAATCGAGCCCGGCGCGGCGCAGGCGTTTGTCATCCAGTTCGAAGCCCAAGGGCTCGATCAAATGCAGGGTGCTGCCGGTATTGGCGCACAGCCTGATGACATTGCCGGTATTCGGCGGAATTTCTGGTTGAAAAAGGATGACGTGAAACATGCACGGCTCCGAGCTGAAGAATGGGGAGCATTCTACCCCTGAAGAGGACCCGCGGCCGAAGCTGTGGCCAAAGGTTCTGGGTTCGCTGGCAATTGTCGGGCTGTTGGTCGGCTTGATGATCGGGCGTCTTACCGAGCCGACTCCGCTGGAACTGCTGCAGATAGAGGAACAGCCGACCGGGCTTGCCTTGTGGTTCAACCGTGAACCTGAGGTTGTGCCTGAGCATGTGGACGGAACGTTCGCCATGCGCTTTGCGGCCAAAGGTCAGCCGTGGAGAGGGCAATTGAAGGTCAACGGGAAGGATGTGCGCTGGAAGCTGGAGCGGGACAAGAAGGATTTGCTGCTGACTCTGCTGGCGGCCCATCCTCTGCACGGCGACTTGCGCGGTGCGGAGCTGGACGGGCGCTGGAGACTGGAGGTCAGTCTCCGAGAGGAATAAAAGAGGGGAATCCCCGGCCTGCCTGTACCAAGGTCCCCAAAACTGGTGATACGTAACCTATTGCAGGCGTCGTGCCAGTTTTGAAATTTTCTGCTTTCAAAAATATTTGCCTGTCCTGTTTCGTGCCCCCCAAGCCCGTGTTTTCGGGCTTATCGAGTGTTTCATTCACTTATCAAATGTGTGTTCAGCGTCCATTAAGGCTGCCGTGTCGGGATGGGCCTGAGTTTTGCCGAGCTCGAAAACCGCTTCGTTATGGTGCAAGCCTGGCGTTGGATGCACGGTTTTAACGTTTCCCAATTACGCCGCACGACAACAATTTCCCGATTTTGTTCGCCGCGCTCGCTGTCAGGTGCCCTCCCGCAGCCCCAAAATCGGCCGACAGATGGTCCTGAAACGGCCGTTTCAAACTTTTCTCAGAACAAATTTTACGGGGCTGCATCCGGGTGATGACAACTGTAACAATCGGTGATGTACCCTCTGCGCCTCAATGATTGCGGGGATTTGAGTGGTTGTTGAGCTGTTTTGGGTGGGCTGATTCCAGAGAGCAGGCCGGTCGCTTTTTGCTTTCCGTTCGACCAGTCAGAATGATCTGACGAACGGCAGTGAAATATTATTTAGGAATTAGTGAAACAGCTCGATACACTCAATGACGGATGGATCCGACATGGTATGTGACATATAACCGACAGGTCTTAAAAGATCAGTAATAATTCTTTTTCGATTTGTTAAATGTTCACTACCCTGCGACCACCGTGACCGGTGGGTCATTGGTCTTGAGGCGCTGATTAACCATTGGCTTCGGTCGGGTTTAGCGCTAACCGTAAATTTTTGGGTCAGAGCGTCCCAGGGCCTCGGCACCAGAAATTATAAAAAATTAAGATTCACGAGGAGCGATTCATGAAGAAGTCCACTCTGGCCATGGCTGTAGCCTTCGGCGTTATGGCTCAGCAGGCCGGTGCAGCAGGTTTTATTGAAGACAGCAAAGCGTCCGTTAGTTCGCGTACTCTGTATTTCAACAACGACCCACGTGAAGGCACTGGTAACCGTACCGAAGAAACTGCAACGGGTCTGAAATTCGACTACCTGTCTGGTTTCACGCAAGGCACAGTCGGCTTCGGTCTTGACGTTCAAGCGCTGGTGGGTGTCCATCTGGATGGTGGTCGTGGTCATCACGGTGTAAACGGTGCCATTTCGCCTAGCGAAGACTTCGCTACCAAGGACAACCAAGCTACTGCCAAGTCCGTTGACGAGTGGACCCGTCTCGGCGCTAACGCCAAGGCCCGCTTCTCGAAAACAGAACTGCGCCTGGGTAACGCTCTGGCTCCAAACCTGCCAATTCTCGTTTCCAACGATGGTCGTTTGCTGCCGCAGGCCTTTGAAGGCGGTATCGTTTCCTCGAAAGAAATCGACAACGTCACCCTTACTGCTGGTCGTCTGAGCCAAGTCATCGGTCGCGCTTCCAGCAACTGGAGCGGCATGGGCATGTCCGGCACTGGTGCCTACAAAGACAGCAACAACTTCAGCTTCGCTGGTGGCGACTGGAAAGTTACCAAAGACCTGACCCTGCAGTACTACTACGCCAACCTGGAAGACTTCTATAAGCAACACTTCCTTGGCCTGGTACACGTCCTGCCTCTTGGTGAAGATCAGTCGTTCAAAACCGACCTTCGTTACTTCAACAGCAGCAAGGACGGCAAGAACGGCGAAGCTGGCTACGCGTTCAACAACAATGGCGGCTACGCCAAGAACGCTGGCGAAGTGGATAACCAGACTTGGTCTGCGATGTTCACCTACGCCCTGGGCGGCCACTCCCTCATGGTCGGCCATCAGCAAGTTGGTGATGACGGCGGCATTGCTTACATGAGCAGTGGCAACGTTACTAACAATGGCCGGAGCAATGGTCGTAACGAAGGTAACGGTGGCTCTAGCTTCTACCTGTTTACTGACTCAATGATCAGCGCCTTCAACCGCGCTGGCACCAATACCACTTTCGGTCAATACCAGTATGACTTCGCTCGCGTTGGCGTTCCTGGCCTGAAGGCTGCGATTGCCTACTTGCACGGTGACGACATCAAGGGCACCGGCGCAACCGTGGGGCGCGAGTTCTCTGAGTGGGAACGCGACGTGCGCGTTGACTACGTGATCCAGAGCGGCCCGTTGAAAGGCTTTGGCACCACTGTTCGTCATGGTTCGTACCGTGCTGATGCAGACTTGGCCGGCGCCACCGACGCTGACCAAACTCGCGTTATCTTCAACTACACCTACGCTTTCAAATAAGCCTGGTCAGTTGAAAAGGAACCCCGCTTCGGCGGGGTTCTTTTTGCCTGAAATTTGATATCTCCAAACGCTATATTCAAAGCGTTATCTATTCTTTTTAATTTCTAACGAAGGGGCGCAAAGTGGCTTCAATGAATGAGCAAACATCACAATAAGGAGCCACATCCATGAGCTTGCGACTTGGCGATATCGCCCCTGATTTTGAACAGGATTCCAGCGAAGGTCGTATCCGGTTTCACGAATGGCTGGGTAACAACTGGGGCGTGTTGTTCTCCCACCCCGCTGACTTCACCCCGGTCTGTACCACCGAATTAGGCTTCACCGCCAAGCTCAAGGACGAGTTTGCCAAGCGCGGAGTGAAGGCCATTGCGCTCTCGGTTGACCCGGTCGATTCCCACGTGAAGTGGATCGACGATATCAACGAAACCCAGAACACCCGAGTCAATTTCCCGATCCTGGCGGACGCGGATCGCAAGGTGTCCGAGCTGTACGACCTGATCCACCCGAACGCCAGTGAAACCCTGACCGTGCGTTCTCTGTTCGTGATTGATCCGAACAAGAAGGTGCGTCTGACCATCACTTATCCGGCCAGTACCGGTCGCAACTTCAACGAAATTCTGCGGGTCATCGACTCCTTGCAACTGACCGACAATCACAAAGTCGCCACGCCCGCTAACTGGGTCGACGGTGATGACGTGGTGATCGTGCCTTCGCTCAAGGATGAAGACGAGATCAAGCAACGCTTTCCAAAAGGCTATAGAGCCGTCAAACCGTACCTGCGTCTGACGCCACAGCCTAATCGCTGAATCACCCTTCCACGACAGATGGGGTTAGCTTGGGCCGATTCGTCGGCCCTTTTTTATTCTTGGGATTAAACACTTTCTCCTGTGGGAGCGGTGCTTGCCCGCGATAAGGCTGGACGCGATTCACTTTAGATCGCGTGGGCCTTATCGTGGGCAAGCACCGCTCCCACAAGTAAATGCACCATATGTCCTTATATGCATTTAAAGAATAACCAAATGAAAAAATAAGATTTATGGATATAAAAAATCACTGATATGGTCACTGCAATTCAACAAAACTCTCACACCTTACTCGTCCGCCAACGGGCCAGCAGGTGCCACTGAATTAGCAAAGGAGCGCGCCATGCGCACAGCTATTTTGCGTCAAGGTTTGGTCGCTCTGTTTGCCGCAGCGGTCGCCTTCGGCGCTGTCACCCAGGCTCAGGCCGAGACCTTGCGTATCGGTTATCAGAAATACGGCACGCTGGTGCTGCTCAAGGCCAAAGGCACGCTGGAGAGGCGTCTGGCCGAGCAAGGCGTGCAAGTGCAATGGACCGAGTTTCCCGGTGGCCCTCAATTGCTTGAAGGTCTGAACGTCGGCTCCATTGATTTTGGTGTGACGGGCGAAACGCCGCCGGTGTTTGCCCAGGCCGCGGGTGCTGATCTGGTATATGTCGCTTACGAGCCTCCCGCGCCGACCAGCGAAGCGATTCTGGTACCCAAGGACTCACCGATCACTTCCGTCAAAGAGCTCAAAGGCAAGAAAGTCGTCCTCAACAAAGGCTCCAACGTGCATTACCTGTTGGTCAAAGCCCTTGAAGATGCTGGCCTGAAATACACCGATATCCAGACTGTGTTCCTGCCGCCAGCCGATGCCCGCGCGGCATTCGAGCGTGGCAGCGTTGATGCCTGGGTTATCTGGGATCCCTACCAGTCAGCTGCCGAGCAGCAACTGCAAGCGAAAACCCTGCGCGATGGCACCGGGATTGTGGATAACCACCAGTTCTATCTGGCGACCAAGCCTTATGCTCAGAAAAACCCGAAAGTCGTTCAGGCGCTGATTGAAGAAGTTCGCGCAGTTGGTGAGTGGTCCAAGGCTCACCCTGAAGAGGTGACCAAACAGGTTGCTCCACTGCTCGGTCTGCCTGCGGATATCACCCTGACGTCGGTCAAACGCCAAGGCTACGGGGCGCTGTTCCTGACGCCGCAAGTGGTCGCCTCGCAGCAAAAAATCGCTGATACGTTTTATCAGCTCAAGTTGATTCCAAAGCCGCTGAACATCGCGGATGTGGTCTGGACGCCGCCCGCCGCTGTCGCGAAAGCGCCGTAATCAGTCGGACCCTGAGGAGACAACTCCATGAGCACTAGTGCTTCGCAACGAACAATCCAGCGCCTCGCGCCTTGGGCTCTGCCGATTCTGCTGCTGGCTATCTGGCAGCTGTCGGTCAGCGCTGGCTGGCTGTCCACCCGCATTCTGCCTGCGCCGAGCGCGGTCATAGAGGCGGGCGTCAATCTGGTTTCCAGTGGTGAAATCTGGACCCATCTGGCAATCAGCGGCTGGCGCGCAGGCGTCGGCTTCGCTATCGGTGGCGGCATTGGCCTGGCACTGGGTTTTATCACCGGCCTGTCGAAATGGGGCGAACGCCTGCTGGACAGCTCGGTACAGATGATCCGTAACATCCCTCATCTGGCGCTGATCCCGCTGGTGATTCTGTGGTTCGGCATCGACGAAACCGCCAAGGTCTTTCTGGTCGCATTGGGCACCTTGTTCCCGATTTACCTGAATACTTATCACGGGATTCGCAACATTGATCCCGCGCTGGTCGAGATGTCCCGCAGCTATGGTTTGTCCGGCTTCGGTCTGTTCTGGCATGTGATTCTGCCAGGGGCGATGCCTTCGATTCTGGTCGGCGTGCGCTTCGCATTGGGCTTTATGTGGTTGACGCTGATCGTCGCTGAAACCATTTCTGCCAGCTCCGGTATTGGCTACCTGGCAATGAACGCCCGGGAATTCCTGCAAACGGACGTCGTGGTACTGGCCATCGTGCTGTACGCAATATTGGGCAAGCTGGCCGACCTGGCTGCGCGTGGTCTGGAGCGCGTTTGCCTGCGCTGGCACCCGGCCTATCAAGTGACTAAAGGCGGTGCCGCATGAGCAGCTTGAAACAGCAACAGCCCGCGCATCTGCTGCGCGGCATCCCTCTGGCGGTTCAACAGCTGAAGAAAGCGTTCGGCAGCCGTGAAGTGTTGAAGAACATCGATCTGCACATTCCGGCCGGGCAGTTCGTTGCCGTGGTCGGCCGCAGCGGTTGTGGCAAAAGTACGCTGCTGCGTTTGCTGGCCGGGCTCGACAAGCCAACTGCCGGGCAACTGTTGGCGGGTTCTGGTGCATTGGCTGACGCCCGTGAAGACACGCGCCTCATGTTCCAGGAAGCGCGTCTATTGCCCTGGAAGAAGATCATCGACAACGTCGGCCTAGGTCTCAGCGGAGACTGGCGCGGTAAAGCGCTGGAAGCTCTTGAGGCGGTGGGCCTGGCCGAACGTGCCGAGGAGTGGCCGGCGGCATTGTCCGGTGGGCAGAAGCAGCGTGTGGCATTGGCCCGTGCGTTGATTCACCAGCCGCGCCTGCTGTTGCTCGATGAGCCACTGGGTGCGCTGGATGCCTTGACCCGCATCGAGATGCAGCAACTGATTGAAAACCTTTGGCGCAAACATGGCTTCACCGTGTTGTTGGTGACCCATGACGTCAGCGAAGCCGTTGCGATTGCTGATCGCGTGATTCTTATCGAGGAAGGGCGTATCGGCCTGGACTTGCTGGTTGATTTGCCACGCCCACGTGCCCGCGGCTCGCACCGTCTGGCCAACCTGGAAGCGCAAGTGCTCGAACGAGTGCTGTCGTTGCCTGGCTCG
This sequence comes from Pseudomonas syringae group sp. J309-1, assembly GCF_032582135.1. Lineage (NCBI taxonomy): Bacteria > Pseudomonadati > Pseudomonadota > Gammaproteobacteria > Pseudomonadales > Pseudomonadaceae > Pseudomonas > Pseudomonas syringae group sp. J309-1. Next base: position 32,422 of record NZ_JAWHNU010000033.1, read on the forward strand.
CCTCCTGAACCTGATCCCGTTTCACCGCTGCCTACGCAACTGCGTTGGGCCAATTAACCGACCGTTAGCCATCAAACCCACACAGGAAGATCATCATGACTATTAAAGCCATCAACGTTCGTAACCAGTTCAAAGGCACCATCAAGGAAATCGTCGAAGGCGACGTACTGTCGGAAATCGACGTGCAGACTGCTTCGGGTATCGTGACTTCCGTCATCACCACCCGCTCTGTAAAAGAGCTGGAGCTGGTGGTAGGCAGTGAAGTGATCGCGTTCGTGAAATCCACCGAGGTTTCCATCGCCAAGCTGTGACCGATGCGCAAAAAACAACCCCGGACGGTGAATGCCCTCCGGGGTTTTTTGCTTCTGGCGACACCGCGATATCTAACAACAAACACTTCGCCTGGCTTGGTCCCATCAAACACAAAATATAAACCACTGAATAGACGCGTTTGTGTGGGAGCGGTGCTTGCCCGCGATAAGAACACCGCGATTTAGCCTTCAGACCGCGTCGACCTTATCGCGGGCAAGCACCGCTCCCACATTGAACCGAGTTGCCGCACCATAGCGCGGTGGCGACGGAAAACTCATCCGTGTTTGTGGATAAACGCACTGGCCTTCTCGGCGAACATCAGCGGTTGATCTTCCATCAGAAAATGACCCGCATTGTCGATGAGCTGCAGCGTCGAGCCGGGAATGTCGCCGTGCAAGCGGTGGGCGTAACTTGATGGCTGCCATTCATCTTCGGCACCCCAAAGGATCTGCACCGGAATGTTCAGCTCGGGCAGGCGTTGCGCGAAGTCTTCCGTGTAGCGCGAGTCGTAATGCGCGACCTGATTCTTGTAAAAGCCTTGCTGGCCGATGAGGCCGGTGATCGGTGCCAGGTAAGCCTCAAGCAACTCGCCTTCCATGATGCTCTTATTGAAAACCGCCATACGCAGTTGGCGGATCATTAATTGCCGGTGTTCGTCTGCGTCCATTACGGCGTGTTCTGCGTAGTGCGCACGGATGTGCTGCCAGCTTGCAGATGGCCACGAGTCATAGCTGACGATATCGGCAATGGTCAGGGACAAGAAGCGTTCAGGTGCTTCGATTGCCAACCGCAGCGCAACGCCTCCACCAATGTCGTGGGCGATCACATGCGTGCGCTTCAGCCCCCAGTGATCCAGCAACTGTTCCAACAGGATCCGTTGGGCTGCTACTGACGTGTCCTGGTTTTGCGGAAACTCTGATGCCCCAAAACCCAGCAGATCGAACAGGTGCACTTTCAGCCCGGCAGCCACCAGTTCGGGGACGACGTTGCGCCAGATGATCGAGTGCGCAGGCGTGCCGTGCAGCAGGACAACCGGCAGCCCTTCGCCGTGGCAGCCAGTGGCGATACGTCGCCCGTCGATGATCACCTGTTGATTGAGCAGCGGATTGTTCATGAGCGAGGTCTCCGAGACGTTGATGACGGATTCAGCGTATCGAAGGGGTTTTCATGACGCCAATGACAACTTATGCTTCTGGAATTCGATTTTTGTCATGCTGATGTTCTGCATTCTCTGTGGGAGTGGTCCCGGTATCCCTGACACCTCGCTGTCGCTAAGCAAACGGATGACCCTGTAGGAGCCAACTTGTTGGCGAGACGTCGGACCCGCATCGTCAGAAATTCCGCTTCGCCAACAAGTTAGCTCCTACAAGGTCCGTGTTTCAAATCCATTATTGAAGGGATGTTTGATGTCCCGGTATCCCTGACACCGCGCTGTCGCGCAGCAAACGGGTGACCTGTAGGAGCCAACTTGTTGGCGAGACGTCGGACCCGCATCGTCAGAAATTCCGCTTCGCCAACAAGTTAGCTCCTACAAGGTCCGTGTTTCAAATCCATTATTGAAGGGATGTTTGATGTCCCGGTATCCCTGACACCGCGCTGTCGCGCAGCAAACGGGTGACCTGTAGGAGCCAACTTGTTGGCGAGACGTCGGACCCGCATCGTCAGAAATTCCGCTTCGCCAACAAGTTAGCTCCTACAAGGTCCGCGTTTCAAATCCATTATTGGAGTGATGTTTGATAGGAGCCGGGCTTGCCCGCGATAAGGACACCATGGTTTAGATGCCACACCGCGTCGCCTGCATCGCGAGCACGCTCTGCTCCCACACACTTGGGTAACCACAAGAAAACATGAATCAACGCCTCCCCATCGACGTACTCCGGGCTCTACGCAGCATTGTCGAGCTGGGCAGTGTGACCCGCGCAGCCGAAAGCCTGAACCTCACTCAGTCGGCGGTCAGCTGGAAGATCAAGCGATTGGAGAAACAGCTCGGACGTCCGCTGATTTGTCGTGAAGGTCAGCGTCTGGTTGCAACCAGCGACGGTGCCGAGTTGCTGATTCATGCGCGGCGCATCCTCAATTCCCACGACGAAGCGCTGGCGCTGTTTGCGCCATCTACCCTTGAAGGCACTGTCCGACTGGGCGTAACCGAGCAGGCTTCGCTCGCCCAGCTGTCACCGATATTGGCGAAGTTCTCCAGGCAGCACGGCAATGTCGACGTTCGTGTCGTCGTCGAGCAGAGTCAGGCGCTGCGCGAGTCGTTGATCAACGGCACGCTGGATCTGGCCTTGCATCAGGATTTCGCTCACGGGTTGAGTACTGAGGATCACTTGCTGTGGAGTGAGCGGCTGAACTGGTGCGTGCCTGCCGGTTGGGAATACAGCCCTGACACGACGGTTTCTCTCGTGACTTACGGGGCAGGATGTTTCTACGGCAATCTGGCGCAGGATCGTCTTCAGGTAGCAGGCATTCGCTGCAAGGTGGCGGTGCAGTGCCCCTCGACTGAGGGCGTGTTGTCGGCCATATCGGCGGGCCTGGGCATCGGGTTGGTGACGGCGAGCAATGTCGATAAACGCGTCGAGATCAATCATTTGTTCGAGCGCAGTATGCCGTTGCCAGAAGTGGCTAACGTGTTGCGTTTTAGCCAGCGCAAGCACGATCCGGTATTACAGGCATTGCAGCAGATGCTGGCGCAGACGTTGACGCGTGTCCGGGACGAGTCGCCGACTCCTGCGTGAAAATCAAGCCGTCAGGGGCTGCTCTCTTTTCGGCAGGCAGGGCGGTAAATACAGCCCGATATACGCATCAAACACCCGCATCCCTTCTTCCGCCATGCGTGGGGTGATTTCGTCATGCAGTTGCATGGAGCGCGCGTACACCCGGTCGCCCAGCTCCATGGCCAGGGCGAACACGTCAACATCGCCCGGTAATACCGGCAGCGCGAAGTGTCGCTCAAAGACCTCGAGCATCAAGTGCCCCAGTTCGATGTCGTGCTGACGATCCGCCTGAGTGATTTCGGTCAGGCCATGCTGGGCGAGGATTAACTGACGAGCAGCCGCGTCGGCGTTGTAGATGTCCAGCATGCGCTGTTCGACGACGCGTGACAGGTCACGCCAGTTCTTGAGCGAGTTGTGTTCGATGGGCGCTTGCAGGCTGGCGCGAAAGGCAGCGTGGATATCAGCCGTCAGTGCTTCCAGCAGGGCGGGAACACTGGCAAAAAAGTGGTAAACGGATGACGGCGGAATCTGTGCCCGTTCGGCCACGCTGTAGATCGACAGGCTTGCGACACCTTCAGCTGCCAGCAACTCGCGTGCGGCATCGAGGATCGAGTCGATCCGGGCCTGACTGGCTGCGCGGGGTTTGCGGGGCGTGACAGGGCGGGTCATGTGGCGATCTCGTGGGCGGGGCTGCGGAGATTGTACAGCGGTGATGAATCCAATGCTTTCGCGAATGAATTCGCTCCCCCGGGGATCACATCGCACATCTGTTGGAGCTCATTGATTGACGAAGAGGGCGGTTGAGACGGAGCAAGCTCCACACAAAAAAACGCCGAACAACCTTTCGGTTATGCGGCGTTTTTACTGTTCACATCAGTCGTTAAACGGTATGCAGGTACCAGTTGTACTCAAGGTCGGAGATGGAGTGTTCAAACTCTTCCAGCTCACTTTCCTTGCAGGCGACGAAGATATCGATGTATTTAGGATCGATGTACTTCGCCATGACTTCACTGTCGTCCAGCTCCCGCAAAGCATCGCGCAGGTTGTTGGGCAGGCTTTGTTCGTTCTGCTCGTAAGAGTTGCCCGATACCGGCGCGCCTGGTTCGATCTTGTTGGTCAGGCCGTGATGCACGCCCGCCAGAACAGAAGCCATCAACAGATAAGGGTTGGCGTCGGCACCCGCAACACGGTGCTCGATACGCACCGCGTCGGCAGTGCCGGTTGGTACTCGTACGGCCACGGTACGGTTATCCAGGCCCCAGCTCGGGGAGTTGGGCACATAGAACTGAGCACCAAACCGGCGATACGAATTGACGTTCGGGCAAAGGAACGCCATCTGTGCCGGTAGGGTCTCGAGCACACCGCCGATGGCATGACGTAACGCGGCGTTCTGCTCGGGATCCTCGCTGGTGAAGATATTCTTGCCATCGCGATCCAGGATCGAGATGTGTACATGCAAGCCGTTGCCTGCCTGGCCCGGGTAAGGCTTGGCCATGAAGGTGGTGTCCATCTCATGGTCGTAGGCGATGTTCTTGATCAGGCGCTTGAGCAATACCGCGTAGTCGCACGCTTTGATCGGGTCGGCAACGTGATGCAGGTTGACTTCAAACTGGGCCGGAGCACTTTCCTTGACGATGGCGTCAGCAGGAATCCCTTGCTCCTTGGCACCTTCCAGAATGTCCTGGAGGCAGTCGACGTATTCGTCGAGGTCGTCGATCAGGTAGACCTGTGTCGAGTGCGGGCGTTTGCCGGAAATCGGGGAGCGGGGTGGTTGCGGACGGCCGTTCACGTTCTCCTGATCGATCAGGTAGAACTCCAGCTCGAAAGCGGCGCAAATCGTCAGGCCCATTTCGTCGAACTTGGTCACGACCTGGCGCAACACTTCGCGCGGGTCAGCGAAAAACGGGTCACCTTCCAGTTCGTGCATGGTCATCAACAATTGCGCGGTAGGGCGCTTCTGCCAAGGCTCATTGCACAGGGTGTCGGGGATTGGATAGCAGATTCGGTCAGCATCACCGATGTCCAGACCCAGGCCGGTACTTTCGACCGTCGAGCCATTGATATCCAGGGCAAATAAAGAGGCAGGCAGGTTAATGCCCTTCTCGTAAACCTTATGGAGGCTGGTGCGTTCAATGCGCTTGCCGCGCACCACACCATTCATATCTGCAATCAGAAGGTCAACGTACAGAACCTCAGGATGTTCCTTAAGGAACGCGTTCGCTTCGTTAAGCTGAACGGCACGCGGGGGTACCGACATGATGCAACACCTTTGTTGTTAAAAATATCAATCATTGAGCTTTACGGGTTTCAGTCAATCCGAAAGCCATGATGAAGTCAATAGAGCCTTCCCTTGCCCCGAAAGGGCGCAAAAAGGCCGTTTTTGCCGCAATTCAGGGCAAGTATTTGACAGCGGAAGGCTACGGATTACGGGGCTTTCACGGTGCCTGTTCGATTTCTAAAGGCCTGTTGTGTAAAAAAACGAACAAGGCTAAGCTCGATTGCAACCCAGAACAGCAACAACACGGGGGTCCCATGTCACGCCTGCCCTTGATCGGCGTCACCGCCTGCACCAAGCAGATCGGTCATCATGCTTATCATGTTTCTGGCGACAAGTATGTCCGCGCGGTAGCAGTGGCTGCCAAGGGCATGCCGTTGATTCTGCCTTCACTTGGCCCCTTGCTGGACCCCGCTGACATTCTTTCCAGTCTCGATGGACTGCTGTTCACCGGTTCGCCTTCCAATGTCGAACCCTGCCACTATAGTGGCCCAGCCAGTGCGCCGGGTACTGCTCATGATCCCGAACGCGACCGCACCACCTTACCGCTTATTCGTGCTGCCGTGGCAGCTGGTGTTCCGGTTTTAGGCATTTGCCGTGGTTTTCAGGAGATGAATGTGGCGTTTGGTGGCAGCCTGCATCAGCGTGTCCATGAAACTGAAGGCTTCATGGATCATCGTGAACCCGACAATGAAACGGTAGAAGTCCAGTACGCGCCCAGTCATTCCATGCGCGTTCAGCAGGGTGGTGTGCTGGATGCATTGGGGCTGGCGAGTGAAATCCGCGTCAATTCGATTCATGGACAAGGTATCGAGCGTCTGGCACCGGGTCTGCGGGTTGAGGCCCTCGCGCCCGATGGCTTGATTGAGGCCGTCTCGGTCCAGGACAGTCCGGGATTTGCGCTGGGCGTGCAATGGCATCCCGAGTGGCAAGTTACAGCGAACCCTGATTACCTTGTCATCTTCCAGGCGTTTGGCGATGCCTGCCGTAAACGAGCACTACAACGCGACGCCGATGCGTCAAATAACGCCTGATTCGCGATCAGGACTCTGACCACCTGAGGTATTTATGAGTACCAACCTCGACCAGCTCACCGATTGGTTGAAAGAACACAAGATCACCGAAGTCGAATGCATGATTGCCGACCTGACCGGGATCACTCGCGGCAAGATTTCTCCCACCAACAAATTCATTGCCGAGAAGGGCATGCGCTTGCCGGAGAGCGTATTGCTGCAGACGGTAACCGGTGACTACGTCGAAGACGACATCTATTACGAATTGCTCGACCCGGCAGACATCGACATGTTCTGCCGTCCGGATGCCAACGCGGTTTATGTAGTGCCCTGGGCCATCGAGCCCACCGCGCAGGTCATCCATGACACCTACGACAAGCAGGGCAACCCCATTGAGCTGTCACCGCGTAACGTCTTGAAGAAAGTCCTCAAGCTCTACGCCGATCAAGGCTGGCAGCCCATTGTTGCGCCGGAGATGGAGTTTTACCTGACCAAGCGCAGCGATGACCCCGATTACCCGTTGCAGCCGCCAGTCGGGCGCTCCGGGCGTCCTGAGACAGGTCGTCAGTCGTTCTCCATCGAAGCAGCCAACGAGTTTGATCCGCTGTTCGAAGACGTCTACGACTGGTGCGAACTGCAAAATCTCGACCTGGATACGCTGATCCATGAAGACGGCACGGCGCAGATGGAAATCAATTTCCGTCACGGTGACGCCTTGTCGCTGGCCGATCAGATTCTGGTATTCAAGCGCACCATGCGCGAAGCTGCCCTCAAGCACGATGTCGCAGCGACGTTCATGGCCAAACCGATGACGGGCGAGCCTGGCAGCGCCATGCACTTGCACCAGAGCATCATCGACATCAAGACCGGCAAGAACATTTTCTCCAACGAAGACGGGACCATGAGCGAGCTGTTCCTGCAGCACATCGGCGGCTTGCAGAAGCTGATTCCCGAGCTGTTGCCGCTGTTCGCGCCCAACGTCAACTCGTTCCGCCGCTTCCTGCCCGATACTTCCGCACCGGTAAACGTTGAGTGGGGCGAAGAAAACCGTACGGTTGGCTTACGTGTCCCGGATGCCGGCCCGCAGAACCGTCGTGTGGAGAACCGCTTGCCCGGCGCCGACGCCAACCCTTATCTGGCGATTGCCGCGAGTCTGCTGTGCGGTTTCATTGGGATGGTTGAACACATCAACCCGAGCGCTCCGGTCGTCGGCCGTGGTTACGAACGGCGCAACCTGCGTCTGCCGCTGACCATTGAAGATGCACTGGAGCGGATGGAAAACAGCAAGACCGTCGAGAAATACCTGGGTGAGAAATTCATCAAGGGCTACGTCGCGGTCAAACGTGCCGAGCATGAAAATTTCAAACGCGTGATCAGTTCGTGGGAGCGCGAGTTCCTGCTGTTTGCGGTTTGATACAAGGCACCCAAATCTGAAGTGAACGCTGGACCTGTGGGAGCGAGGCTTGGTCTGGGCGGCATTCCGACGATAAGAACACCTCGGACTCAAGTGAATCGCGTCCAGCCTTATCGTCGGAATGCCGCCCAGACCAAGCCTCGCTCCCACATCAAAACCGTGTTCCAGCTTGGATGCTCTTAAGCACTACAAGCTAAAAGCATATGGAGTTGTGTAATGAGTTCCAAAAACCCGCAAACCCTCGAATGGCAGGCCTTGAGCAGTGAGCATCACCTGGCCCCGTTCAGCGATTACAAGCAACTCAAAGAGGTTGGCCCGCGGATCATCACCCGCTCAAGCGGGGTTTATCTGTGGGACAGCGAGGGCAACAAGATCCTTGATGGTATGTCCGGCCTATGGTGTGTCGCCATCGGTTATGGCCGCGAAGAACTGGCCGATGCAGCCGCCAAGCAGATGCGCGAACTGCCTTACTACAACCTGTTCTTCATGACGGCTCACCCGCCGGTGCTGGAGTTGGCCAAAGTTATCTCCGAAATCGCCCCTGAAGGCATGAACCATGTGTTCTTCACCGGTTCCGGCTCGGAAGGCAACGACACCATGTTGCGCATGGTTCGCCACTATTGGGCAATCAAAGGCCAGCCGAACAAGAAAACCATCATCAGTCGGATTAACGGTTATCACGGCTCTACGGTGGCGGGCGCAAGCCTGGGTGGCATGACCTACATGCACGAGCAGGGCGACTTGCCGATCCCGGGCATCGTGCATATCCCGCAGCCGTACTGGTTTGGTGAAGGCGGTGACATGACGCCGGACGAGTTCGGTATCTGGGCTGCCGAGCAACTGGAGAAGAAAATTCTCGAACTGGGCGTGGACAACGTCGGTGCGTTTATTGCCGAGCCAATTCAGGGTGCGGGCGGCGTTATCGTGCCACCTGATACCTACTGGCCTAAGGTCAAAGAGATCCTCGACAAGTACGACATCCTGTTCGTCGCCGACGAAGTGATCTGTGGGTTTGGCCGTACGGGTGAGTGGTTTGGTAGCGACTTCTACGGCCTCAAGCCGGACATGATGACCATCGCCAAAGGCCTGACCTCGGGTTACATCCCCATGGGCGGTTTGATTGTGCGTGACGATGTGGTGGCGGTGCTCAACGAAGGCGGCGACTTCAATCACGGCTTTACGTATTCAGGGCATCCGGTGGCTGCGGCCGTGGCGCTGGAGAATATTCGCATCCTGCGCGAAGAGAAAATCGTCGAGCGCGTCAATGCGGAAACGGCACCATACTTGCAGAAACGTCTGCGTGAGCTGAGCGATCATCCGCTGGTGGGTGAAGTCCGTGGTGTGGGTCTTTTGGGGGCTATTGAGCTGGTCAAGGACAAGACAACCCGCGAGCGTTACACCGGCAAAGGGGCTGGCATGATTTGTCGAACCTTCTGCTTCAACAATGGCCTGATTATGCGGGCTGTAGGCGACACCATGATTATCGCGCCACCGCTGGTGATCAGTTTTGCGGAAATTGATGAGTTGGTCGAGAAAGCCCGCAAGTGCCTGGATCTGACGCTGGCTGAGCTGCAAGGTTAGGCCGGTCTTGAACTGTGGGAGCCGGGCTTGGTCTGGGCCGCATTCGGACGATAAGGCTGGACGCGATCTAAAGTGAACCGCGTCCAGCCTTATCGCGGGCAAGCCCGGCTCCCACATGAAAGCTTGAAAGCGTGCCCCGGAAATTGCCAGACTAATGGCTAGAAGCCGCTACCTAATAACACTGGAGTTGTACACATGAAGAAATTTGGCAAGACCCTCCTCGCTTTGTCCCTCATGGGTGTCGTGGCCGCTGCTGCGCAGGCCGACGACAAAGTGCTGCACGTGTACAACTGGTCCGATTACATCGCCAAGGACACCATCTCCAAATTCGAAAAAGAGTCGGGCATCAAAGTCGTTTACGACGTGTTCGACAGTAACGAAACCCTGGAAGCCAAGCTGCTTGCCGGCAAGTCCGGTTACGACATCGTCGTGCCGTCGAACAACTTCCTGGCCAAGCAGATCAAAGCCGGGGTTTACCAGCCGCTGGACAAGTCCAAGCTGTCCAACTACAAAAACCTGAACACCGACCTGCTCAAAGCCGTGTCGGTCAGCGACCCGGACAACAAGCACGCCTTCCCGTACATGTGGGGTTCGATTGGTATCGGTATCAACCCGGACAAAGTCAAAGCCGCATTGGGTGCCGACGCTCCGGTCAATTCCTGGGACTTGCTGTTCAAGCCAGAGAACGCCGCGAAGCTGAAATCCTGTGGCATCAGCTTCCTCGATTCGCCAACCGAAATGCTGCCGATTGCCCTGCACTACCTCGGTTATCCAACCGACAGCCAGGACAAGAAACAGTTGGCTGAAGCCGAAGCGCTGTTCATGAAAATCCGTCCTTCGATTGGCTATTTCCACTCCTCGAAATACATCTCCGACCTGGCCAACGGCAACATCTGCGTCGCCGTGGGTTACTCGGGCGATATCTATCAGGCCAAATCCCGCGCTGAAGAAGCCGGTGGCAAGGTGAAAGTCAGCTACAACATTCCGAAAGAAGGTGCTGGCAGCTTCTACGACATGGTGGCAATCCCTAAAGACGCGGAAAACGTCGACGGTGCCTACAAGTTCATGAACTTCCTGCTGCAGCCGGAAATCATGGCCGAGATCACCAACGAAGTCCGCTTCCCGAACGGTAACTCGGCGGCAACGGCCCTGGTCGATAAAGACATCACCAGCGACCCGGGTGTTTACCCACCTGCTGATGTGCTTGCCAAGCTTTACGCCATCGCTGACTTGCCAGCCGCCACCCAGCGGATCATGACCCGCAGCTGGACCAAGATTAAGTCGGGTAAATAATCCCGGCTGACGGAAAACCTGTAGGAGCTGCCGAAGGCTGCGATAGCGGTGTGTCAGAGACATTGCATCGCAGCCTTCGGCAGCTCCTACAGGTAAGTCCAAGGCACTGTCACATAAAGTTTTTTTGCGATACGCGGTCAACAACGGTAAGTTGCGCCCCCGGATTTTTCCGACCTGATCTGCTCAACTTTCCGACACGGGCACCAGACCCCACCTCAAAAAGGATTGTTCACGTGTCTATTTCTTTATTTGCCAAATCCATGCTCGCCGCCGCCACGCTGACAGCTACCGTCGCAGCGCACGCCGCACCCACCGTGCATATTTATAACTGGTCCGATTACATCGGCAAAACCACCCTCGAAGACTTCGAAAAAACCACCGGCATCAAGCCGATGTACGACGTGTTCGACTCCAATGAAACCCTGGAAGCCAAGCTGCTCGCGGGCCGCACGGGCTATGACGTTGTCGTGCCGTCCAACCACTTCCTCGGCAAGCAGATCAAAGCGGGCGCGTTCCAGAAGCTCGACAAGAGCCAGCTGCCGAACTACAAGAATCTCGACCCGGCGCTGCTCAAGCGTTTGGAGAAAAACGATCCGGGTAACCAGTACGCTGTGCCGTATCTGTGGGGCACCAACGGCATCGGTTACAACGTCGAGAAAGTCAAAGCGGTATTGGGTGTCGACAAGATCGACTCCTGGTCGGTGCTGTTCGAACCTGAAAACATCAAGAAGCTGCAGAGCTGTGGCGTAGCCATGCTCGATTCTGCCGATGAAATGCTCCCGGCGATGCTCAATTATCTGGGCCTGAACCCCAACAGCACGAACGAAGCCGACTATAAAAAGGCCGAAGCCAAGCTGATGGAGATTCGTCCTTACGTGACCTACTTCCACTCCTCTAAATACATCACCGATCTGGCCAATGGCGATATCTGCGTAGCGGCCGGTTTCTCGGGCGATGTGTTCCAGGCCAAGTCCCGGGCAGAGGAAGCAGGCAAGGGCGTGAACATCGCCTACAGCATCCCGAAAGAGGGCGGCAACCTGTGGTTCGACATGCTGGCGATCCCTGCGGACTCGAAAAATACCAAGCAGGCCCACGCATTCATCAACTACATGCTCGAGCCTAAAGTCATCGCGCAAGTGAGTGACGAAGTGGGTTACGCCAACCCGAACCCGGCTTCCGACGAATTCATGGACAAGGACATTCGCGCAGATGAGGCGGTCTATCCGTCCAAGGAAGTGCAGGAGCGCCTGTACGTCAATTCCGAGCTGCCGCCGAAGATTCAGCGTGTCATGACGCGCAGCTGGACCCGAATCAAATCCGGTAAATAAAGCCCCCGCGCCCGGTCATGCAGACCGGGCTGCAAAACCAGTTGGGAGTTTCACCCATGGCAGTTGCCTCCGGCGCCTACAAGAAATCACTCGAAGGCGATCAGCAACCCAAGCAGGTGCTGGTCAAAATCGATCGGGTCACGAAGAAATTCGATGAGACGATTGCCGTGGACGACGTGTCCCTGCAAATCAACAAGGGCGAGATTTTCGCCTTGCTGGGTGGCTCCGGCTCCGGCAAGTCAACGCTGCTGCGCATGCTGGCCGGTTTCGAGCGGCCGACAGAAGGGCGGATCTTCCTCGATGGCGTCGATATCACCGACATGCCGCCGTACGAGCGTCCGATCAACATGATGTTCCAGTCCTACGCGCTGTTTCCGCACATGACGGTGGAGCAGAACATCGCGTTCGGCCTGCAGCAGGACAAGCTGCCCAAAGCCGAAATCACCGAGCGCGTGGCTGAAATGCTCAAGCTGGTGCAGATGACCCAGTACGCGCGTCGCAAGCCTCATCAACTGTCTGGCGGTCAACGTCAGCGGGTGGCGCTGGCTCGTTCTCTGGCGAAGAAACCCAAGCTGTTGTTGCTCGACGAGCCGATGGGCGCGCTGGACAAGAAACTGCGTTCGCAGATGCAGCTGGAACTGGTGGAGATCATCGAGCGGGTCGGCGTGACCTGCGTGATGGTGACCCACGACCAGGAAGAAGCCATGACCATGGCTGAGCGCATCGCGATCATGCACCTGGGCTGGATCGCTCAGATCGGCAGCCCAATCGATATCTACGAAACCCCGACCAGCCGTCTGGTCTGCGAGTTCATTGGTAACGTCAACCTGTTCGAAGGCGAAGTGATCGAGGACATGGAAGGTCATGCCCTGATTCGCAGCCCCGAGCTGGAGCGCAATATCTACGTCGGTCACGGCGTAACGACGTCGGTGGAAGACAAGCACATCACCTACGCGTTGCGTCCGGAGAAACTGCTGGTCACCACTGAGCAGCCGAGCTTCGAATACAACTGGTCGCGGGGCAAAGTCCACGACATCGCGTATCTGGGCGGCCATTCGGTGTTCTACGTGCAACTGCCGTGCGGCAAGCTGGTGCAGTCGTTCGTTGCCAACGCCGAGCGCCAAGGCACACGACCGACCTGGGGCGATGAAGTGTTTGTCTGGTGGGAAGACGACAGCGGCGTGGTATTGCGCTCATGAAGATACGCAAAATCAAGCGTGCTCTGGGGCGGATAACCCCCAACGGCCGGCAGCTCGTCATTGGGGCACCGTTCCTCTGGCTGTTCCTGTTCTTCGCCTTGCCGTTTCTGATCGTCATCAAGATCAGTTTCGCTGAAGCTGACGTGGCGATTCCGCCCTACACCGAAATTTTCAGCTACGCCGAGCAGAAGTTCGAGGTCATCCTCAACTTCGCCAACTACGCGTTGCTGACAGGCGATGATCTGTACATTTCGGCGTATCTGGGCTCGCTGAAAATGGCGTTCTTCAGCACCTTGCTGTGCTTGTTGATCGGCTTCCCGATGGCCTATGCCATTGCGACCGCACGCAAGGAACTGCAAACCGTGCTGTTGCTGTTGATCATGATGCCGACCTGGACCGCGATTCTGATCCGGGTGTACGCGTGGATGGGCATCCTCAGCAATAACGGGCTGCTCAATGCGTTCCTGATGTGGCTGGGCCTGATCGACGAGCCTTTGCAGATCCTGAATACCAACCTGGCCGTCTATATCGGCGTGGTGTATTCGTACCTGCCGTTCATGATCCTGCCGCTGTACGCCAACCTGGTTAAACATGACGCAAGCCTGCTTGAGGCGGCGTCTGACCTGGGCTCGAGTAACTTCAACAGCTTCTGGAAGATCACCGTGCCGCTGTCCAAGAACGGCGTCATTGCGGGTTGCATGCTGGTGTTCATTCCGGTGGTTGGTGAATTTGTTATTCCTGAGCTTCTGGGTGGGCCGGAGACCCTGATGATTGGCCGCGTGTTGTGGCAAGAGTTCTTCAACAACCGTGACTGGCCGGTGGCTTCGGCGTTGGCGGTGATCATGCTGTTGATCCTGATCGTGCCGATCATTCTGTTCAACCGCAGTCAGGCCAAAGAGCTGGAGGGCAGGGCATGAGAGGCTTTCGATTCTCGAACATGATGCTGGTCCTTGGCCTGCTGTTTATCTACGCGCCGATGGTGATTCTGGTCATCTACTCGTTCAACGCCTCCAAACTGGTGACGGTCTGGGGTGGCTGGTCGGTGCACTGGTATGTCGGGCTGCTGGATAACTCGCAACTGATGGGCTCGGTGATGCGCTCTCTGGAAATCGCCACGTACACGGCGATTGCAGCGGTAGCGCTGGGTACCATGGCAGCGTTCGTGTTGACCCGCATCACACGCTTCAAAGGCCGCACGTTTTTCGGTGGGCTGGTGACAGCGCCGCTTGTCATGCCTGAAGTGATTACCGGTCTGTCGCTGTTGCTGCTGTTCGTGGCCATGGCCCAGTTGATCGGCTGGCCGCAAGAGCGCGGCATCGTCACCATCTGGATCGCTCACACCACGTTCTGCGCGGCTTATGTGGCCGTGGTGGTTTCGGCGCGGTTGCGTGAGCTGGACTTGTCCATCGAAGAGGCCGCCATGGACCTTGGGGCGCGGCCCTGGAAGGTGTTCTTCCTGATCACCATCCCGATGATCGCGCCTTCGCTGGCGGCGGGGGCCATGATGTCCTTCGCCCTGTCGCTGGACGATCTGGTACTGGCGAGCTTTGTCTCTGGTCCCGGTTCGACCACTTTGCCGATGGAAGTCTTCTCCGCTGTACGCCTGGGCGTGAAGCCGGAAATCAACGCCGTCGCGAGCCTGATTCTGCTGGCCGTTTCGTGCGCAACTTTCCTGGTCTGGTTCTTCAGCCGCCGTGCCGAGCAACAGCGCAAGAAAGCCATCCAGCAAGCCATCGAAGAAAGCGCGGCTGATAGCTACAAACAACCCGACCCACGCCGCGCGGCTGCGCCGGTGTGATGATCTTCAGCATGTAGGTGACCTTGTGGGAGCCGAGCTTGCTCGCGATGAGGATGAATGCGGTTCACTTTAGATCGCGTCCAGCCCAATCGCGAGCAAGCTCAGCTCCCACAAATCAGTTACCTGGAACCAACCTCAACGTACCTTGGGCATTCTTCGCCACATCCTCTTCGCTCAGATGCTGCGGCACGTACTCGCCGTTGAT